>CAISPN010000124.1 GCA_903887375.1 uncultured cyanobacterium | reverse complement strand
GCGGTTCTCGCACCTGCTTGAGCTGCCCATTGTTTTAATTCTTCAATTTGTCTGCTGGCAATTGTGGCAAGAGGAACAGTACTACTAATTGATGCCAAAATATCTTCAGTTGTGAAATCGCGTTTTTGTTCATTGTCGCTATTGCCAAAAGCTCTATGCATAGCATCGATGAGCACCTGTTCAATTTCCGCTCCGCTGAAGTTTTTAGCTTTAGCTGCTAAAGTGGGCAGGTCAAATTCTCTCAAGCGTTGCGGCCTCCATTTATTGAGATGAACTTTAAATATCTCTTCACGCTCAAGTTCAGTAGGCAGATTCAGGAAAAAGATCTCATCAAATCTCCCTTTGCGTAACAATTCAGCTGGCAAAATCTGAACATTATTAGCAGTTGCCACAATAAAAACAGGACTGGTTTTTTCTTGCATCCAGGTGATCAAGCTACCAAATACTCTACGAGAAGTACCAGAATCACCATCTATACCAGAAGTAATATTGCCAAAAGCCTTATCAATTTCATCAATCCAGAGTACACAAGGGGCAACGGCTTCGCAGATGGTAATCATTTGCCTGACTCTATCTTCACTCTCACCGACAATGCCACCAAATAACCGACCTGCATCTAACCTTAGAAGGGGCAAGCGCCATTGGCGAGCAATTATTTTGGCAGAGAGTGATTTACCTGTTCCTTGAATTCCAACTAGGAGAACACCTTTGGGGTTGGGGATACCATATTGTCTGGCCTCATCAGTAAATGCATTCTGACGGGACTTGACCCATTGTTTAAGGTTTTCTAGTCCACCTACGTTTTTTAAAGTTTCTTGGGCAGGGAAAAACTCTAATATGCCTGTCTGTCTGATGGCTTGTTTTTTTTCAGCCAATACCCTATCTATATCACTTTCATCTACCTGCTGTTTAGCTGCTAGAGAAGAAGCTAATACTCTTTGAATTCTGATTCTACTCAATCCTTGACAGGCTTTAACTAGTTGTTCTCTCCCTAGACCAGCGACATTGAGTTTTTCTGGGATAACCAATTGCTCGATGAGATAGTTGATTTCAGCTACATTGGGCAATGGGAAATCAATGACTGTAACATCTTCTCGCAAATCACTAGGGAGCTCTAGGACATGACTGGTGAGGATCAATGTTTTACGAGTGCGTTTAAGTTCTCTAGCTAGATTTTTGATTTCTCGAACTATGGGATAATTTTTTTCTGTATGAGGGTTTTTGAGCACAGGATGAAGATCTTTAAGTACAAAGATAACCTCTTCAGAAGATTTACCAACCCTCCCTAAAGCGCCCATTATGGAATTTTTATCAGCTGAATTATCACTCCAGCCTCTTACTATATCCCAGAATAATAGCTTGCGCTCAGGCTGCATTGCTGTGGCAACCTTTTGCAGAACTTCTTCTACAGGGTCTTCTTCAACCGAGACTATATAAATGATTGGATAACGGGCTCTTATCATTAGGTCCAATTGAGAAATCAAAGGACTATCCACATTCTCACTATTGCCAAAAATAGTATCATCACCAGGAGGCTGAGGGGAAAAACCAGTCATATATAAAATCTTAGTATTGTATAGTATTATACTATTTATTTTTTAGGATTTTCATTCATTTTTTTGTTCCCTTTTTAAAAATTCAGCATAGTGTTTTTCTAGCTATTAGTTCATGAGGACTTGGATCATACTAATACAACCAAATAAGCTAAGATTGGTTTCTCGAATAGAGCATCTTTAATCTGTTGATTTGTAATCAACAGATTCTTTTAACCAAAAGCGTTAAAAACCAATAGATGAAAATTCATTAAAATAGTCGAATAAACCCAATCAAATTCAGAAAAAATATGTCAGAGCTAACAGCCCAAAATTGGGAG
>CAISPN010000123.1 GCA_903887375.1 uncultured cyanobacterium | reverse complement strand
TAATGAGCGCGAAGTCGAGTGTGGTAATTATCAATAGCAGTGATCCTATATCTGTTCAAGTTTTAGCAAATCACACTGTAATTCCTAGAAAAATCTACTTAACTATCAGGGGAAGAAACGCTACTTGGTTTTTCTCTCAATGTGAAGAGAGTTATGGGGTAATTAATTAGGTTTATCTAATAACCCTTACAAAGAAGATTAGGCAAAACTACCCATTAAGTAAAACATTCATAAATTCGAAATTAGCTAGAGCCTGCTCAGTATTAGCAAATTATCTTTATAAAAAGACTAAATGTAGAGTCTAGAATTACCGTTAATCCAGTTGATAATTTGATCGTTTTCGGATTTTAGCTTATTGTGTTACATAGTATTGTATTGTAAAAGCTAAACTATACACGTATAGGCAAAATGTACAGTTACAATATTTCAAGGTTAAAATTGTAGACACCTCTGACTGAAATTATCTCCCTTTCTGCTTTGCTAGGAAATTCCAAGTGTTTGAAGATTTATGAATTTGTCCGGAAAGTCTTATCTAATCATTGCCAGTGATTTTGTCAAAACTGGTGGTATGGACAGGGCTAATTTTGCCTTGGCCGATTATCTAGCGAGAAAAGGAGAAATTTTACATCTAGTGGCCCATAGAGTAGTTGAGGAGCTATCGAAGTTTTCTAACGTCAAGATTCATCATGTACCCTTAATACTCAATTCTCGATTTCTTGGTGAACCATTTATCAACCGTAAGGGTTATCAGATTGCCCAGGAACTCTCTGCCCAAGGAGCAAGAGTTGTAGTTAATGGTGGCAATTGTCAATGGGGTGATATAAACTGGGTTCATTATGTCCACAAGTCTCATCAACCAGTGAGCCAGGTTGGGTTATTGCGTAAACTAAAAACCTTTATCTTTCATCAGATCGCCCTACGAGAAGAACAAACATCCCTAGCAATAGCCAATTTGATCATTGCCAATTCGCATCGCACCAAGCAAGATCTAATCCAAAAGCTGATGATTCCGCCAGAAAAAGTCCATGTAGTATACTATGGCAATGATCCACAAGAATTTTATCCAGCTTCAAGACATGAGAAGCAAAAGCTTCGTCAGCAACTGGGTTGGCCTTTGGATCAAGATATCATTATTTTTATTGGAGCGCTAGGTGATCGTCGCAAAGGATTTGATACAGTCCTTGAAGCTTGGCAACGACTTTCTCAAGTACCTAATTGGAATGCTCAGCTTATGGTAGTTGGAGTAGGCGCTGAGTTAGATAAATGGCGCAGACGAATAAAAGATGAACAGATTGCAGGTATTAACTTTTTAGGTTTTCGGAGCGATGTTCCAGATCTGCTAAGAGCTTCGGATTGTTTAGTTTCGCCTACTCGTTATGAAGCTTATGGCTTGGGCGTTCATGAAGCTCTCTGTTGTGACCTGCCTGCTATAGTTACATCTAGCGCAGGAGTAGCAGAGCGCTATCCTCCCCAACTTGAAGATCTTCTCCTACCAGATCCTGATGATTCGTTTGACTTGGCAGAGCGAATAGCCAAATGGTCTAGTAATAAAAATATATATCAATCCCAAGTATCTCAATTCTCTAAAGAGCTCCGCAGCTATACCTGGGATGATATGGGAGACATTATTTGTAATTTAATTAACAAGACCTGAAGAGGGAAAAAATCCTCCTCAGGTTGATCTCAATTAGGCAACTGCTACTTTGACGCTCTTGTGTTTTTCGGCTTGGGCTTTGGGCAAATTAAGCTGCAATATTCCATTTATGTACTTTGCAGTCACATTAGTATTGTCTATGAGTACAGGTAAGGCGATTGTGCGGCTAAACTTTCCATAGCGAAATTCACTCTTGGTGCTGCTGCTCTCTTTTTCAGTTTTATTTTCTGATTTACGCTCACCTTTGATGGTTACAGATTTTTCAGTTGCCTCAATCTCAATATTTTCACTTTCAAGACCGGGAATCTCTAACTTGAGCTCGATGGCATCTTCACTCTGGGTCATTTCAGCTGCTGGGACGAAGTTAAATCTAGATTTTGGGGTTAAAGCTGTTGTATTTGGGATCAATACATCAACCAAACGATCCGTATCTTTTTGCAGCATTTCGATTTCTTGAACGGGGTTCCAAAGCATAATAGTCATAAAATTCACCTTTTAGATAATTGTCATACCATTTAAGATAAAAAATATTAGCATTGAATGAGAATACGGTTTTCTGCCGATGGTAGGTTGGGATTTCCGGATAAATTTAATATCTCTCGTTTAGAGAAATTCTTAAAATCTGCTTTAGTTTAAACCAACCTTTGCGAATTTTCCAAAATTTACTACTACTCATTGCCTGAACCTGATCCCTTAGCTGCTCTAGCTCTTGATTTATTTGAATCTGAGTTTGTTCAGGGATAACTTGAATAGACTGGGACAATTTTTGAGATTGTTCAAGAGTATTGCTTAAATAGTCAATTTTAGTTAGCAGAGCAACTCGTTCTTTTTCACTATATTCTGATTGTGCTTGAAGCTGTTGAATTGCGCGCATTAAAAGATATAGCTGCCTGGGTGACCATTGCTGCGGGGAAATTTGCGCCAAATACTGCAGTACATAGTATCGCTCTTTAGGATAGTAAGCAGCTTTTATCATGGAATTGGGACGAACTCTATACTTATAAAGAGGATAATTATAATGCACGACTTTTTCCCCAGTTGCGATAGCAGCAGCAAAAATACACCAATCATGAGTACTACAATCTTTTCTCTCTGGATGCTTAAATTTTCTGAGTAAATCAATGGAAAAAAGTGAACAGGCATCGCCAATATTATTATTGTTTAAAAGAAAAGGTATAGAACAAATATGGTAGCTGTGAACTCTGTTTTCTAAGCCAAACTGCAACATTGGCGAAATTACAGCTACAGCTTGCGATTGTTGGGCAACATCAATAAATTTTTCCACGGCAAAAGGTAATAGAAGATTATCAGCATCTAAGGGTAAAAAATATTCCCCAGTGGCTAACTCAATCAATCTATTGCGAGCGCGGCCTAATCCCAAATTGCTCTGTGAGTAAATAAATTGATAATTTGGAAAAAGAGATTGAGCGTGTCTGATTTGTTCTTGAGTTTCCTGCTCTGTAGAAGCATCATCAAACACAATTACTTCTAAATTTGGATAGCTTTGAGCTTCAACACTAGCAAGACATTCAATCAGATATGCGCCTAAATTGTAGCAAGTGATACCAATAGTAACTTTTGGTTGTGATTGTTGGGATATTTTTTTTCCAATAAAAGCATCCTCAATAATAGATAACTTACGCTCTAGCAGGTCTTGGTTGATTTTAAGAAGATCTTCTCTGGATGTTACCTCAAAGATCTCTGGATAACTAGCAATTGCTTTAGATAACATTTGAGATAATGAATCTACACATCCTGGTTTAAACCAGTAAATTCCTTCACTTCGTTTAACCCAGGATAGGGTTTCACGAAAGCCACCTGTATCTGAGACAACTAAGGGAAAAGGCAATTGTCCCATTTCCATGGCTGCATTGGGAAAATTCTCCTGCACACTAGCTAGGCATACTATTGCATGGCTTAAGCTACTGATAAACTCAATCGCTTTAGCGCTAGATAAAGTACTTAAAATACTAAAATCTACTATCTCTTTAAGTTGCGATTCTATATACTGATCGCTTTGGAAATCTCCTGTTGTCTCAGCACCAAGTTTAACAATCTTACCAATGAAATATACTTCAATTTTTTGACGGATTTGGGCATCAAGTAATTGAATTGCTTCAACAAATGTACATATACCCTTGCGCATTTCCAGACGTCCAAAGAAAACAAGTGGGATTTTGGAGTTAAATACATTCAAATCTTTTGTTGTATTTGTTTGGACGATCGGCACAAAGTTAGACATATGTTGAGCATGCTTAGTTTTCCAACCATATGATTGCACTCTCGATTTGAGATAATAGGAGGGAAAAAAGGCTAGATCTGCATTCTCAAAGCAGTATTGTTCATAATCGCAAACTTTTTCGTACCAGATGGGGGGATATTTCTGCGCGTACCATTGATTTGCTTCATATATCCATTCCTGTCCACTATGCATGGTTACACCCATGACAAAATTTACCCCAAAGTGATTACTATATTTTGATCTAATGGGATAATAACCAATACCTAACATTTCGCAAAACTCTATGTAAATCCTAGAATTTTTAAACTGATTGGTAAGAGCTTGTAGGTAAAGAAAACCACAGTAGCTTTGGTAACTTAGCTCGTCATCTGAGATATTGCATAAAGTGCTTCTATGAACTGGCTGAATACTTAATATATTTTGTGTCTCTGCTGTTGAAAAAATGTGGTTAACTTCTACAAAATCAGACGTTCCAGCAAAGCACTGCTCTGTGTAATATAAAAGGAGAATTACATACCAGCCTTCAAGATGTAACTGTTGGCTTAACGTTTTACAATATGTACCTACTCCTCCATTGCGAAAAATCCCCTCGTATTCAGTGGTGGCGATTACAGCAACTTTATCGACATCATTACTATCATGAAACAAACTAACTATATCAGTATTGAAACTAATTTCGAGATTTTTAGAGCTTAAAATATTTAATTGTTCGTTATGCTGCATAATGTTTTGGTATTTGGAGTGAGATCACTTTGACAGCTATTAAAATAATAATAGGCTAGAATTGATTAAGATTAATATGAATCTCAAATAATTTATTTAGTATTAAACTTGTTCACTTGTTAAAATGCCAAAAGTAACTATTGGAATCCCAACCTATAATTCACAAAAATTTATAGAGCAAGCTATAAATAGCATACTTAATCAAACTTATCAAGATTTTGAATTAATTATCTGTGATGATTTATCTAGTGACAATACTGATGAAATTATTAATATCTACCTAGAAAAAGATAAGAGAATACGCTATTTTAAAAATTCAGAACATATTGGATTATTTGAAAACTTTAATCAATGTATAAAACATTCATCTGGTGAGTATATAAACATACTAGGACATGATGATGTCATGCTACCACGTAATATAGAAGTCAAAACAGAAATTTTTGAGCAGTATCCAAATGTTGGATTAGTTGGATCTTCGATAGAAATTATTGATGGAGAAAATAATCCAGTTATTTTTGACCTTAATCCTAATTGGTCAAAGTACGAGAAAGATACTATAGAGCTTGGTAGAGATTGGTTAATTAATAAGGTATCTGCTAATAACCCTATTTGTTGTCCTTTTGTATTTTTACGCAGTAGTATACTAGAAAAATCTGGATTATTTAATTCCAAATATGATTTTGTTGGTGATTATGATATGTGGCTGAGGGTTGCTTTGTATTCAGACGTATGTTTTATTAAGGAAACTTTGGGTAAATTTAGATGGCACCTAAATAATGAAAGTTGTAAATATGATGATCTGTATTATTTAACTGAGGTCAGCCAGATTTGGAATGAACTAATAGATCAATTAGATCTACCTCCAGAAAAATTACTGGCTATGGAAGATAGAATATTTAGAGGATTATTTGATTTTTTTATTGTCAAAAATTTTACTCAATATGATCTTAATTATTTACTGAAAATGAGTGAAATTCTCTATCATTGGAGAAGTGCGCAATCGCGGATATTAATACCTGTTGAAATGCTGGGTCAGTCAATCATTAAACTAAATAGATTGTTAGCAGATACTCAAAATCAACTTGCTTTATCAGAATCTAAATTAGCAGATACTCAAAATCAACTTGCTTTATCAGAATCTAAATTAGCAGATACTCAAAATCAACTTGCTTTATCAAAGCAAATAATTAACTCTATAGAAAATACAAAAAATGAAAACTAAGAAAATAGATACTGAATCTTAAAAGTTTTTATTATAAATAAATGGGGCATTATTCATTATCTGGTAAGCCAATTCTTCGTTTAACTTTAAACCAAACTCTTCTTAGTTTCCAAAATTTACTAGTTTCCATAGCTCTTACTCTGCTTCTAGCTTGATCTACTTGGACTTCCATAGCTCTTACTTGATTTTCTAAGGAATTAGCCAGTCTTTCTAATTCTTCAGCTTCAGATACTTTAGTCGGATTTTGTAGATTACTCAATTCATCTGTAAGTTTCTGCAGTTCTGATTCCAAAGAATGTACCCTTGTCTTTAGCCAATCAACTTCCCCTGGAGAAGGGATGTTATGAAGTTGATTTTGCAATTGCTGGACTGCTGTCAATAAAAGATAAATCTGCCTTGAAGACCAATCGGCAGGAGCAATTTTGGATAAATACTGTCGAACTGAGTACTGTTCTTTAAGGTTTGGTCTGGCATCAAAGAAGTCAATATCTTCAGTTCGATACTCATACAGGGGATAGGGGAAATAAACAATATTTCTTCCTGTAGCAGTAGCAGCTACTATGATTTCCCATGTTGGATTAGAAATATCTATACTTTCGCAATGCCTAAATGTTTCTAGGAGAGACCGAGTAAATAAAGAACAAACTCCTTCATAACTGATAGATTTAAAGAGTAATGGTACGGCCCCCCCTGAAAAAGAGACTATCTTTTCTGTTGAATCTGAGCCAATTTGTTTTCTTGAACAAGTGACAATTTCAGCACCTGAGTTGATAGCAGCTTCAGCAAATTTCTCTATAGCAAATGGAAGTAGCAAAACATTGGGTTGTAAAAATATGAAATAGTCTCCCGACGACAAAGCAAAAGCATGGTTAAAAGTAGATCCTAAACCGATATGCTTATCTAAACGTAAGAATTTATAATCATAAAATAATTCTACAGCTTGATCAAAAATCTCTTTACTATACTCATTTTTTGACCCATCATCTATTACAATAACTTCGATATTTTCATAAGATTGGGATTCAATTCGAGAAAGACAATCAATCAAATTGCCAACTTGGTTATTATAATAATTCAAGCATATTGTTATTTTTGGTCTAAAATTACGCTGTTTGTTAGCAATTTTGGTGAAAGCTTTTTCAATATGATCTAATTTCTGGTCTAATAAATCGCTGTTAACCTTCTCTAAAGTATCTCTTGAAACAACTGAAACTTCTTCTGGATGATTTCCAATAGCCTCTTCAATGGCCTCGGCAAGAGATAATGAGTCTTTAGGTCTAAACCAGTAAAGTCCAGATGTGCGTCTGACAAGTTGTAATGTTTCCCTAAAGCCTCCTGTGTCGGATACTACTAAGACAGCAGGAATCTGCCCCATTTCCAAGGCTGTATTTGGAAAGTTTTCTTGGGGACTAGTAAGACAGATAATTGGATGATCAAGAGATTTGATATATTCATTTGCCTGTTTACTGAAAAAATTTGAAATTATATCATATGAAACCCTCTTTTCAAATTCGCGCTGAATATATTGCTCACTATTAAGCTCTTTTAACTCTGCAGAAAAAAGAGACACAACCTTACCAAGAAAAGTAATATGGATTTTTTTTAATGTGATTGGATCTAGCTGCTTAATGGCTTCAACAAATGTGCGCAGTCCCTTTCTCTCTTCAAGTCGACCAAAAAAAATAAGATTTACAGTTTTAAGGTCTTTTTCAAATAACATTTATAATTCTACTCCAACGTATTATTTAAAATCTAACGAGATATGTGTTTTATAAAGATAATTCTAACCAGAGGCAAAAGGTATAAAATATGGCATATGTATGGCATTGGCATTATTCCAGCCATATGATTCAACCTTAGATCTGAGGTAATTTGATGGAAAAAAGGTCAAATCAGCTCTCTCATACGACTGCTGTTCTCTAAAACAAGAGCGCCAAAACCAGTCCTCTCCAGTCATAGTGGCATCACCAGCTTCAAAAACCCATTCAAAACAGCCATGAATAGTGATTGCAGTTAGACAATTTGCTGGCAAAATACCAACTTGTTTAGCATGAAAAGTATGATAGCCAAATCCATGAATATCATGAAATTCTATATAAATTGGTAAGCCCTTAAACGCTTGAGCAATAGACTGTATATAAAAAAAGCAACTGAGACTTTGCCAAGTGGCAGAATCTTGCTCTTTTATCCAATTAAGAATCGACAATTGACTTGGTTGAAGAATCAACGAGTCAAATATTTCACCAGTGGAAAAAATGTAGTCTAAAGCGGGTATTTTAGATTTGCCATGAAACTTTTCTTCAGATTGACAATAGAGTAGGATTATAGTCCATCCAGCCTCTTTCATTTTTTTACTAAGAGCCGTGTAGTAAGTCCCGATTCCGCCGTTTCTAGAAAGTCCTTCATATTCATTACTAACCAAAACGGCAATTTTAGGAGGCTTTGAGTAATGCAAATTATCTAAAATATCTTTTCTAAAACTTATTTGATAATTTTTAATTAATCTAGATGTGTTTATTAGTTCCATTGAGTTTAATTTATATTATAAATACTTAAAATAGTTAATTCAAAGGTATGTAATTTGGCAAGTGAATATAACCATCAGTGTTCCACCCGTAGCACCCTACTTTATCGTGAAGATAGTTTGAAGGGAAAAAAGAAACATCAGCATTCTCAAAGGAATACTGCTCAAAACAAGACGCTTTCAAGAATGCATCTAAATCCTCATGAATATATTTTTCATTGGCTTCATATATCCATTCAATTCCACTATGCAATGTAGTAGCAACTAGGCAATTATCTCCCAATAAGCCAGAGCGCTTAGCTTGCATAGTTTGATAGCCAATGCCACAAAGCTCATGAAACTCAACGTAGATTTTTGAATCTTGAAAATACTTGGTAAGTGCTTGAACAAAAAATAAACTACTAATACTCAAGTAGTTCCACCAATCTTTTTGTCTGCATTCCTCAAGAAGAGAGATGTGGATTGTATCAAGTACTAATATATCTTGCAAATCTTGATTAGAAAATACATTACTTACCTCTAAAAAATCAGATTTTCCTGCATATTTTTCTTCAGTATTGGGTAAATATACAATTACGTACCAGCCTTTGGCAGCTAGACTTCGGGCTAAGTTTTTATAATAGGTTCCGACCCCACCATTTTTAAAAATACCTTCATACTCAAGTGTGGGTAAAACTGCTATTTTTTTTGGCTTTGAGTGGTAAAAAATAGATTTTACTTTTGATTTGAAGATAATATCAAGAATTTTAGTATTACTATCAGTATTTATTTCTTGTTCAAAATGATTTGAGTGTTCTTTAATTAGATTGCTTTTAGTTTTAAATTCTCCCTTCTGGGTAAATATATGGGGCCTTCCATTTTGAATATCATATACCGATTCGCCATTAGTGGAAACGAGTTGATTCTGTTTAAAAACAAGACTAGACTTGGTTTTTGGGCATTGTAATAGTGGGTAGAACCATTTTTCAATATCATAGCTATTGAAAGCTTCTAGATAGTAGCTATGTTCGAAGGCAAATTCACCAGGTTTTGTTACAACTACATATTCCTTATTACTAATATTGGGGCTATTTTTCCCCAAAATATTCCCCTTGGATAGTTGATTAATAAGAAAAGACCAAAAAAACCAACTGTATTTTTTAGGTGTATTATACTGAAGGTATTCCCATAAAAGCAAGGCTAATGTCTGTCCAAGATGATTGACTTGCTTGGTTTCTACAATATCAAATCCTACAAACTCCATTAGTTCAACTAATCCATTACGAGTAAAGCGGATATAGTCGTTTGGATAATTTTGCTGAGGCTGCATAAAGGAAATGGCTATTATCCCAAACCCGCCTGGTTTTAGAACTCTAAAAAATTCCTGTGCAACAATCCAAGCATAACGGGTATGCTTAAGAACCTCAATACTTACCACTGTATCAACTGATTCATCCATAAGTGGTATTTGATGTAAATCAGCCACAACATTGGGCTCATTGCTTGGATCAACATCAATACTGATTGCTTTTTTTCCTAGATGAAGATCTGCAACTCCAATGCCAGTATTTAGTACGATGCCGTTACAATATTTCAAAAACGGAATTAACTCTTCTGAAATGGAGTTACAAATAATAGGGTTAGGAAAAATTGGCATGAAAAAATACTATGTGCAGAAATTCTAGTAAATTAGTTTGATATCCCCAACAGCCAAATTTACAGATCCTCGAGGTTCACCATAGGGGTGAGGATACCATGTGATTGTTAATACCTGCTTTAAAGAATCTTTTAAGGCAACATGTACAGTCTTTTTGCCCCAATTTTGTTGGGTTAATTTATCAAAAGGTATTTGGTAATGAGTCCATTGTGGCTTGGCAACAAAAACATAACTATAGTAGTTATAGTCTTTAATTACATTGGGAGTTTGTAGTTGGATACCATATTTTTTGCCATCACCTTTGGCCCAAAATTCTATTCCCTTATATTGAGCAAGAGAAATAGGCTGTCCATTTTTACTGAGGCTTGTTCCAATGCTTATATAACCACCTTTAGTAACTTTTCCGGTAAGTTTTGCGGATTTGCCCTTACCATTTACCCCTTCATCGCTTAGCTTAAAATTGTTTGGTGTGGGTGATACCTCAGAACCAGCTCCCGCAGCAGTATACCAATATCCACCTAAAGCATTGACTCTATCTTGATTTTTATTCTTACGCTTAAAATCATCAACTACCTTGTCATGTGTAGCGTTTTGAGCGAATGCAAAAGAATTTTGGCTTGGGGATAGTCCCAAGAGTGCTGTAATTGAATTTGTAGTAGAAAAGGAGAATTGATCAAAGGCTAAAACCGTCAAACCAGTAAAAAATGATAATTGAAGAAGACTTACACAAACTTTCTTCTTAGTGCTCAATTTTGTAGAAAACATTTCAGATACCAATTTTAAGACTTGCCAGCTTATACTTTACTACATCTTTGTGAATCTTTGTGATTTTTGCTAAAATTTTACAATTGGAGATAAATCCCTTCTATTTCTAGAGTGCAAACAAACCAAGGTGTGGAGACATTGCGTACTACCCGCCAATCACTGCTCCTTCTTGCAATTTCCAAGTTTTCCTTCTCAAAACATTTAATTGTCGTTACTTTTTTGGTATTGATCTTGACAGTTGGAAGCGCTGTAATTAACATAAAACAATACAGAGTTGCTATGGAAATATTTAATATATATGACAGATGAATTTTTTGGGTCTCTTCCAGCTTATTCTTTTACTCCAGAAAAAAAGCTTTCTGATTTAAATACTTTAGAGCTTTCGATTGAGTTATTAGCTCATTTAAAAGGTTACAATGATAATTCTTCTGAGAATTTTGATAATCGTCTATTTTTAGCTGTTTGTTCTGATTTAGAAAAAGAATTAGAAAGATCATTAAATGTTTTTGAAAATAGATTTTCTTTGAAGTATTTAGAGGGGCTATTTTATGTTACATATAGGTTTTGGGAAAATCATAAACTTCCGATTAAGGAAGCAACATATGTAGATGTTGGCTGTGGTTCTGTCAATCCCTATGGACTATCTTTTATGTACTTAATGTTAGGAGCACATCGAGGAATATGTATTGATTTAGATCCAGCGCAAAATCTCCCGCAATCTCTTATTAATTTAGCTAAAATTGTTGGGAAAACTATTATTAATCCAAGCAAAGTTTTTTGCGATTTTAATATTACCAGTCAAGAAATTATTGATAATATTGCAGAATTTGATTTAACAGCATTATCAAACGGGTTTTTATCAAATCAAGATTCAAAGCGTTTGAATCTCCGACAAGAATCAATTCTTCAAACAAGTTTAGAAGATGGGGAAGCAGATGTTGTAATTAGTATTTCATTTTTAGAACATATATCTGATATAGATTTGGCTGTTGCAGAACTCGCTAGAATAACAAAATCAGGTGGCTATGGCGTTCATAATATCGATGGATTAGATCATATGATTTATTCAGATAGTGGTATTCATCCTCTCGAGTTTCTAAGAATTGACACCACAGACAAAATAGTACATGTATCAAATCGGATCCGTCCTATGAGTTTCATTGAAATCTTTGACCGCCACGGTTTTGATATTTTGGAGATAAACAAATACGGAAATCTGTCCATAGATCAACAGTTGAGAAAATCATTTGCAGAACCATTTCGTTCTATGCCACAGGAATATTTAGAGTTAACTCAAGCTTGTTTTTTAGTACGTAAGCGTTGATAGTCTAAGCAATATTGAGACCTCAAATGCATATCAACAGCGCAATAAAAAGAAAGCCTTTTCCCACCTCGATTATTCAGCAGGCTGAAAATCTCTCTTTTAGCTTAGAACATTACCGAGAGGAGGTAATGGGGATAACTATCGATGCTGATGGTTCACGCGATCTTGATGATGCAATTTGGTTAGAACCCCAAGGTCAAAACGCTCTAATTTCAATACATATTGCTGATCCTACCTCTTTTATACCTATTAATAGCCAATTAGATCAGATAATTTTGGACCGTATTGAAACCCTCTATCTCAAGCATGGCAATGATCCAATGATGCCACATATTCTCTCTGAAAACAAAATCAGTCTTTTAGAGGGCAAACTCAGGCCAACTATCACAGTTGAAGTTCTTCTTGATTCTGATGCTCAAATTAGCCAAACAAGTTTAAAACTCACTCTATTCAATAACCTTAAGCAATATACTTACAATCAGGCAGATAACGACTTAAATGATCCATCTTCGCCTTTTTTTATTTTTCTGCGCAATTGTGATGCCTGGTCGCAAAAATTAAACTATAA
Organism: uncultured cyanobacterium; assembly: GCA_903887375.1. GTDB lineage: Bacteria > Cyanobacteriota > Cyanobacteriia > Cyanobacteriales > Microcystaceae > CAISPN01. The sequence continues at coordinate 15,031 of CAISPN010000123.1, read as the reverse complement.
ACGCTCAAGCACTGGAGCAATTGGTGGAACTTATCAAGCAGGCCTATACCTCAATGAAGAAGGATTAATTGAGACAATCAACTACAGATCACAGCAGATAATTCAAGAGTTTATGATTCTGGCTAATGGAGCGGTTGCCAATTTAGCTGAAGAGCATAAATTACCAATTATTTACCGCAATCAAATTGCCTCAGCTATTGCTCCTGAACAAAAAACAATGGGAGAAGCTTTGCTATCTTTAGGAATACCCGAATTAATGCGCAAAAAGTTACAAAGTTGGTTAAATCCAGCCGATTATGAGCCTTATGTGCTTGGACATTTTGCTCTAGCACTCAGCAGCTATACCCATTTTACCAGTCCAATCAGAAGAGTTGCTGATTATATCAACCATCGTATTTTGAAAGCAGTCATAATTGAGCAAATAGAATCGCCCTATACACTAGAAGAGCTGACTAATATTTGCAAAAGAATTAATAAATACAAACTAGATAGTAAAATTGAAAGAGATGATTTTTTTGCTCAAAACAATGAACATAAATTGCAAAATCTCACTGCAAAAAATACAAATTTTAATCAATTTTCAGATAAAGAATTTTCAGAAATTATCAAATATTCACTACAGAAAGAAGGTATAAAAAACATTCAAAATGAGGTATTGATTAGGCTAAAAAACCATCTTCTTAAGCCTTTAGATTATTACTATTTAACTTTTTTTGATTATCAAGAAAAAGAAAATACAATTGGAGTTATCATGGAATTTTTAGCCAATAATTCTAATCTTGTTACCCAATCTTTAACCATAGCATCACAATTAAAACAATCTGATTTAGAATTTGTAGAGCAAGAATTTTTTTCAGAAGGTGGTGGCTATGCTGTTTGGACAATATTTCAAAATGCAACTAGTTTAAAGCCTGGCAAAGATAAAAATAAAACAATTGCTAAACATAAGGCTTGTTATGCTTGGTTAGAAAGCTATCTAAAGAAAGAATTAGTTGATTTTAATCAAAGAGAAATAGAGCAAGAAACTTTAGAAATAGAATCTATAAATTCACCAGAAGAAGTAGATAATCCAATAGGTATATTAAATGAATTTTTAATGAAAAATAAACTTAAAACCCCTAAGTATGATTTTTCTGCTAAAAATGGTGAATGGGAATGTGTTGTAATAGTTGAAGATAAGGAAGGAAAAAAAATTATGCAAACTTATCAAGCTAACAGTAAAAAAGTAGCAAAGCAAAAGGCTACATTGTTGGTTTTAAATGAACTTGGGCTTATTGCCCTAGAATAAACACTATGCTTGTATCTGTTACTCTGGCAATTCTCTATAATACCCAAGAGCAATTTCTCATCCAATTGCGAGATGATACTCCTGGAATTGTCTATCCTAATCATTGGGGACTTTTTGGTGGGCATATGGAGGAACATGAAACTCCCAGCCAAACAGTAAAAAGAGAATTAAAAGAAGAAATCGGTATTGAGATAGATGGACTTAAATCTTTTCGTGTTTATCAACTTGAAGGTAGGATTCGGCATGTATTTTCAGCTCCACTGAATATATCAACAGATCTGATCGTTTTGGGAGAGGGCATGGACTTTGCCCTAGTTGATAGAGCCACTATAGAAACCGGAGAGCATTATTCTCCTATTGGCAAGCAAGTTTATCCTTTTGTGCCATTTGTTAAAGAAGTTTTACTCGATTTTTTGGACAAAGGGATATGATTAGAATTATCGAAAGAATATTTTCATCTTGGCGCATAGATCATCCCTTAGAGCGGCCACACACTCCCTTTTCTGTAAAAGCTTTATGAAAAATAACTCTAATTACCGCCGTCACTTTGCCCAGTTTAAGAGTCGAAATTTTTTACAAAAGACGGCAGCGATAATTGCCCTAACTGGTCTGGGATTGCAATTATTAAACTTGCCTTTAGCCGCTTCTCCTTTAGAGGATAATCCAAAAGCTATTATAGATGAGGTTTGGCAACTGGTTAATGATCAGTTTGTTGATCGTCAGTTTAACCAGGTTGATTGGCTGGCTAAACGACAAGAACTGCTGCACCATTCCTATGAAAATTCTAGAGAAGCCTATCTATCAATTCGCGCAGCTTTAAAGGACTTGGGAGATCCATACACTCGTTTTCTTCCACCAGAAGAGTTTACCCAACTAACGGATGAAACCTCAGGTGAAATGTCTGGAATTGGAGTGAAAATATCGATTGAACCGATTAGAAAAGATCTCTACATTGTTGATGCAATCAAGAATTCACCTGCTGCCAAAGCTGGAATCAAAGCTGGCGATCGTCTAGTAAGAATTAATGGCAAGCCGACAGCTTTGATGAGTATGGAGGATGCTTATAAAGAGATTCAGGGAGAAAATGGTAGTACTATTAATCTGGAAGTTGCCAGGGCTGATAAAGGGATATTCAGCCTAACCCTCACTAGAGCAAAAATCGAATTGCCCAATGTTACCTACTCTCTCAAGAAAGAAGATCAACTAAAAGTTGGCTATATCAAACTTGATGAATTCAGTTCACATGCCGGTCAACAGATGAAAGAAGCCATCAAAGATCTATCTAAACAAAAAGTAACAGCTTTTGTATTAGATCTAAGAGGCAATCCAGGTGGACTGCTTTTTGCCAGTGTGGATATTGCCCGTCTTTGGATGAATCAAGGAGGAATAGTCAGTACGGTAGATAGAATAGGCGGCGATAAAAAATTCACAGCCAATGGTACTTCTATTACAGATCTACCTCTAATTGTTTTGGTAAATGAGGGTTCAGCCAGTGCTAGTGAAATTTTAACAGGAGCCCTCAAAGAAAATAAAAGAGCAATAGTAGTAGGTACCACGACCTATGGAAAGGGCACAGTACAGTCTGTTCATACTCTCTCTGATGGTTCTGGGCTAGCTGTGACCGTAGCGCGCTACTACCCACCAAGTGGTACTGATATTAACCACAAGGGAATCGCACCTGATATCTCCGTAAGTCTTACTAATGAGCAAAAATCAGCTCTGCAAAATGACCCCAACCTAGTAGGAACCAAAGCTGATCCCCAGTACGAAAAGGCTATCTACATACTTAAAAGTGTCAAATCACCTACAGAGCTAGTTCGCAATAATCTTCTTCCTTAAACATATAACCCTGATTAAATATAAAACAGGGTTATATATATTAACTAATAGAAAGAAGTTCTACATCAAAGATCAAAGTAGCATTGGGAGGAATAACCCCACCAGCTCCTCCGGCGCCATAGCCAAGTTCTGGGGGGATAATTAGGGTTCTGCGTCCACCAATCTTCATGCTGGAGACTCCTTCATCCCATCCTTTGATCACCTGTCCAACTCCAATTTCAAAAGTGAAAGGTTGGCCTCTATCGCGGGAGCTATCAAATTTGTTGCCGTTTTCCAAGGTACCAGTATAGTGTACGGTGACCAGTTGCCCTGTTTCTGGACTAGCACCATCTCCTGGTTTAATATCGATATATTTTAATCCCGAAGGTGTTGTCACAGCATTTGAAAGATCCATAGTTTTTGTTTCTTGATTAGTAAAATTCTGAGCAACTAGCTCACTTGATAAAGCTACAGTTTGATTATTAGGTTTAGAGATATTGATTAGCAGTAGCAATAAACCACATCCAACTATAACACCTAAACTGATGAAGACTTCTTTCATTACGGTTTCCTAAATTTTTAACGCCAAAGCTTACCTTCCAAATCACGAACTTGCCTTTCCAAACGGTCAATTCTTCCACGCAGTTCATCCATCTCAGACTGTCGAGGAACCCCAAGATCTTGGAGTAGATTGCGCATTTGCCTATCTAAATTGCCTTCAAAGTTACCCTGTTCAGTTTTGATTCTATCCATCAAGTCATCGACAAAAACCTTGGCTTGATCTGGATTGATTTTACCGTCTTTAACCCACTGTTCACTGACTTCTTTTAAAGTTTCTGCTACTACAGATGTAGTCCCGATTCCCATCAAAACAATTTGTCTGAGCCATTGGTTGCTATCCATTAGAATTCTCCTGTTTCCTTTCCATATTGATCATAGCCTCTTCCTTTAATAAACCATTACGGTTTCCCCATAGTCAACTTGTAAGGTTTTCTGGGCATTTCCTTGGTTGATGGCTATTTCTAGATAGTTTTCACTATTGATTAGGGCAATTGTTTCTCCTTTTTTTACTTGGCTATAGTTTTGCCTATAAGCTATCTCTTTCCCTTTAATTGATACTGACCATTGACGCTCAGCTAAGATCCCTGATGGAATGTTACTAATTAGATTGCCAAAATGATCTATATATTGAATTGAACCGATTATTGTCTTTCCCTGAATTTGGTAAGTTGAACTAGGTAAATAAGTCAAATCATCAGCAGATAGCAATCTTCCTAAATCCGCAAAATCTATACCCCTAGAGAGATATCCTGCAACAGGGGCAAAAATATCCCGGCCATGGAAAGTCTGACTAGGATTATTTACTCTCCAGTATTTTGGGTTGTCTAGTTCTCGGATCTGCTCAATACAATAATTCTTAAATAGTCCACTAAAAAGTCCATTGTCAGGGCATATCAAATAACCTCGTTTAAATTTTATAGCCAGAGGCTTACGAGAACTGCCCACTCCAGGATCAACAATTGCCAAGTAAATTGTCCCATCGGGAAAATAGGGCAAGGCAGCTGCTAAGCAATAGTTGGCTGCGACTATATTTTGTGGCGGTATATCATGAGTCAAATCTATGATATCTAAACTTGGATTGATAGTTTTAAGAACGCCCTTGAGTACACCAACATAGGTATCCACCAGCCCAAAGTCGCTCAAAAGAACTACACTTGCTTGAAATTTCATAATTTTTATTAAATTTCAGTAACATCAACTACATTTTATTCACTATGATGATAGAATAGTTCTTGAACTGGCATGATTTTTACTAAAGCAACAAGAGAAAAGCACCAAATGAATAAAATTGACTTAAGCTCAATTAACAATACAAATAAAGCACACCGCGAGAACCTACGCAATATCTTAAAGCGCAGAATCGAGGCAGCTCGCAACCAAGGAAACAACAAATTAGTTCAACAGTTGCAAGAAGAAGCCAATTACCTCAACCTATAGAGCAAAAAGAATTTCTTAGCTACTTCTAATTTGGATGTTTCTTGCTCTTACAGGAACGCAGCTATGGGTCATCTGAGCAACTTGCATAGGTTCGCCTTTGCCACAAATGTCAGTACCATACTGCTCTTTGGATGATTCGGGACCAAGAGCGTCGATACTATTCCAGAATTCAGTAGTCATTGAATGATAAGTGACATTCTTGAGCATCCCGGTTATTTTCCCGTTTTTAATTTGCCAAAAGGCATCGCCCCCAAATTGAAAATTGCGGCGCTGCTGGTCAATCGAGAAGCTGCCAATACCGTCAATTAATATTCCATCTTTAGTATCATTAATCATTTCCTCTAAAGTGGCAGTATGTTGTGCGCCATAATCTCCAGGCTTTAATCCTAGATTGGGAATACGCACCATAGGAACACTAGACCAACTGTCGGCATAAGAGCAGCCATTGCTAGTAGATCTATTTAGACGATAAGCGGTTTCTCTATCTGTCAAATAGTCCACCAACAGGCCATCTTTAACCAAGTACCAAGAATCTGCTTTAACTCCCTCATCATCATAGCCAACCGTACTGCGCCCATGGTTTTGGGTGCGCTCAGCTATAAAATTAATCCAAGGAGCCCCGTAACGGAGCAATCCTAGTTGATCCGTAGTAGCAAAACTAGTTCCTGCAAAATTCGCCTCATAACCATAGACTCGATCTAGTTCAGTAGGATGTCCGACTGATTCATGAATTGTTAAATAGAGATTACTTGGTTTGAGGATCAAATTAGTTTGGCAATTGTCTGGACCAATTGGGGCATGAGCTTTCTCAATAGCTTCTTGAGCCACACGATCTACATTGGATAAAAGATCTTCTTGATCGATATATTCATAGCCAATATTAAGAGGAGGGCGTTCATAACTGCGACTTTGAACATCACCTTGAGCTACGACAGTGCAGCCAAAGCCTGGATAACTACGGTAGATAGTCTGTTCAATAAATGATCCCTCACTAGAGGCAAAGATTTTCTCTTCACGAGCAAAATTTAAAAAAGAAAAAGCTTTTTTGACTCCTTGGTCCTCATATTTCAATAGACCTTCATTGAGAGCAAGTAGCAGTTCTATTTTGTGATCTAAAGGAACATCAAAGGGATCTATCTCAATTGGTGTAGTATAAGTATCTTGATAGGTTTCTACTGGAACTAGACGAATAGGATTTTTTTGTGAAAGATGACTAGCTTTGGCAATTTCCACTGCTAGTGCTGTTATCCGTTCAATTTCTTGGGCAGTTTTAAGATAACTAGCTGCAAAGCCCCAAGCTCCATTCCAGAGAACTCTTACACCAAAACCAGAGCTCAAATTATCAGAAAGATTTTTAACAGAGCGATCTCTAGCGCCCAGGCGTTGCGTGCGATATTGACAGAGACGAATTTCTCCATATTCACAGCCAGTTTGCTTGATTAAATCAATCGCCAAAAGAGCTAGTTCACTATCTTGCAGACGTGGTAGAGCTTGTACCATGATATTATTTTGCTTCTATTACCAACTTAGGCTATCTTAGCATTAGTCAACAAAAGCCGGATCCTGATGAGTCAACAATTGCGAGAATTACTCCAAAAAATTGGAAGTGGGCCACATACTAGCAAAAATTTATCTACCGAAGAAGCGTTCAGAGCTACTCAATTAATCCTCGAAGGTCAAGCAACCCCAGCCCAAATTGGAGCTTTTATGATTGCCCATCGGATCAAACGTCCGACAGTTGATGAACTTGTCGGTATTTTAGAAGCTTATGATAGTTTGGGGGAAAGATTACAAACAGTAGAAGGAAAGGTTGTAGTAATTGGCAACCCTTATGATGGACGTACCCGCACAGTTCCAGTTACCCCCATTACAGCACTAATTTTAGCTAGTGCAGGAATTGGGGTAGTTCTACATGGGGGTGATGCCATGCCTACCAAATATGGAACGCCTTTAGTCAAAATATGGCAAGAGCTTGGGGTTGACTTTAGCAATCTGACAATACAGCAAACTCAAAAGGTCTTTCAAAAGGCTCATCTAGCTCTAGTTTATATTCCAGTGCATTTCCCCCAAGCTCATAGTTTAGTTCAATATCGAGATGAAATTGGTAAAAGACCACCTTTTGCCACAGTTGAGCTAGTCTGGTCACCATACCAAGGGCCAGCAAATATCCTAGCTGGATTTGTACATCCACCAACAGAGAAAATTTTTGAACAGTTACTTCCACTTAGAACAGATTCCTACACAACCTGTAAAGGACTTGAAGGTAGCATAGATTTACCAATGAGCAGGCCTGCCATAATAGGATTAGGAAATTTATCCAAAACCACTAAATTGGAAAGATGTATTCTAAATGCCAGCGATTTTGGTTTTTCTCGAGCTGATGTAGAGCTCAAATCCCCAGAAGATGCTCTTGAGCAGATTAAAAAGGTAATTTACCAGCACACTGGAGATTTGTGGGAATCGGCTATTTTCAATGCTGGCTTTTATCTATGGCGTTTGCAAATTTGCCAGAGTATAGAAGAGGGGTTAACTATGGCTAATGAATTATTAAAGAGCAAACAAATAGAAGAGCAACTAAAAATACTCCAAAGTACTGTTAAAGAATATGAATAAAAAATCAATTAGTAAAACACTGCAAAATCAGATAATTATCTTGACGATATTCACGCTAATTTTTTGGTCAGTTCAGATTCTCAATTTTTTTGTATTTCGGGGAGCTTTACTAGAATTTGGAATAATCCCTCACTCTCTAATTGGACTAAGAGGGATTTTGTTTGCTCCTTTTATCCATGGTAGTTGGGGCCATTTGTTAGCTAATACTCCTATTTTTATTGTTCTGGGCTGGTTGGTAATGTTGCAAGAGACCAGCGATTTTTTTATAGTTACAGTACTGTCTATGTTAGTTGGTGGCCTGGGTATATGGTTTTTTGCCCCGGCCAATAGTATTCATATTGGAGCGAGTATTCTAATTTTTGGCTATTTGGGGTTTTTGATCCTGCGTGGTTATTTTCAGCGCAATCTGGCATCTATTTCTCTATCTTTATTGGTAATTTTTCTCTATGGTGGAGCCATCTGGGGAATTCTACCACTTGATCCTCATATATCCTGGCAGGGACATCTATTTGGTTTTTTAGGTGGAGTTTGGTCTGCTAAATTAATTGCCAAGGAATACTACTCCTAGTCCAAAATCAAAGCTTGACGATGAATATTTTTAAGCTCCAATTGCTGATTTGATACTTGCTCTAAGAGCCATACCATATGAGCACTATTGAGCTGTCTGCCATCATTGCAGCAGCTACCCTCGTAAGATAAAACCACTTCTGATTCTTGAAAGTTCTCTAAAGCAAGAGAATGTAAAAGAGATCGCAGATCTAGGGTAGCTTTTTTACCTGATTTGGTTGTTTTTTCTCTGAAAAACTCCTCTTTGTTGAGAATTTCGCCTATCCATTCTAACCATTGAGCTTGACTTGTACCTTTTGAATTATCGAAAGTCAGGAGATATTGCGCCCTTTGCAGTAAACTGGCAGCCGAAGGGTGATCAAGGGGTATTTGCTCAACTTGGTAGATAGGGATTTCACAAGACAAGCGTCTTTTAAACTCTTCTATTTCCATAACTTCAGTGAGTTCAAACTCGACAATTTCACCATTGCTAGTAGCGCCAAGAGGCAAGGCGTTGGCAATAGAAATACGAGGACCTGGATGAAACCCTCCAGTAAAAGAAATAGGAATAGCAGCTCGCCGCATCAACCTGTCAAAAAGACGTACTAAATCCAAATGACTTACTAGGGACATATCCCCTAACTTGCCAAAGTAAACTCTTAATCTTTGCGCCCTGGTTTGATTGGGTTGAAAGGCTCCATCAAAAGCTGGTATTGGTGGAGGCTCTATTACTATATTGTGTCCAAAATCTGGACCACATACCCCGCAGTGAGAACAGCCATCAAAGGAGCAATCTGCCACTGTAGTAGCGCTTAGAGCCCTTTGGAGATCTTCTTTGAGCCATTGTTTTGAAATTCCGCTGTTGATGTGATCCCAAGGCAGGGGTTTATCTAACATATTCCATTGCCCTTGGAGAACTTCGCGATATTTCCAGCTCAAACCAGCTTCTTCAATAGCTTGCTGCCAAGCGCCGTAGGCTTGAGGTAAGTTTTCCCACCAGGAATCCATCCCAGCTCCTAATTCCCAAGCGCGGCGAACCACTGGTGCTAGACTACGATCCCCTCTGCCGACAAACTCTTCCATCGCCGAGATGCGCACATCTGTATAGTTGACCTTGACGTCTCTGAGGTTTTTGAAAGCTTGGCGCAGCAGATCCTGTTTGCGAATAAATTCTGCTGTAGAGACTGAATGCCATTGAAAAGGAGTATGTGGTTTAGGGGTGAAGTTAGAAATAGTTAGTGTAAATTGTAATCTTCTTTGGCCTTGTTTGCGGCATTCTCTTTTGAGCCAATCTATGGTTTCTGCTATACCAAGAACATCTTGGTCACTCTCACCAGGTAAACCAATCATGAAATAAAGCTTGATTCTATCCCAACCCTGTTCTAGAGCTGTCTTAATTCCTCGCAGGAGCTCTTCATTGGTTAGTCCTTTGTTGATGATATCGCGCAGTCTTTGGGTACCGGCTTCAGGCGCAAATGTTAGCCCCCCTTGGCGGCTACCACCAATTACATTGGCAATATTTTCATCAAAACGATCTACCCTTTGGCTAGGTAAAGTTAAAGTGATATTCTCCTGCCGGAGACGATTTCTAATTTCAGTACCTACAGCAGGCAATGAGAGATAGTCCGAACAACTGAGTGAAAGTAGGGAAAACTCATTGTAGCCTGTAGCTCTCATTCCCTTTTCTACTGTCTCGATTACTTTTTCGGGCTCTACGTCATGAGCTGGCCTAGTCAACATACCCGGCTGGCAGAAACGACAACCCCTAGTACAGCCTCTTCTAATTTCAATAGTCAGTCGATCATGTACAGTCTCTACAAAAGGTACTAGCCCAATAGAATATTGGGGTATAGGGGTGGCAACCCGTCTGAGAATTCTCTCTGGAACGTCTTCCCGGATAGGTAAAACCGCTCCTTGCTCGCCAATGGCATAAAAGCGCGGTACATAGACTCCTGGAACTTGAGCTAAATCCAGCAAAAGCTCCTCTTTGGAGAGTTGATCTTTTTTTCCTTGCTCTAATACCAAGCCTATCTCTGGCAAGAGCTCTTCACCATCGCCTAGAGCAAAGAAATCAAAAAAATCAGCATAGGGCTCAGGATTAGAAGTTGCACTTCCTCCTCCGGCAAAAACCAAAGGATAATTGCCTTGATTTCTTTGCTGCCAAGTCAGAGGAATTTGAGCTAGTGACAACATTTCTAGTATGTTAGTAGCACCTAGTTCATAACTGAGGCTAAAACCGAGAATATCAAAATCTAACAAGCTGCGCTTTGATTCTAGGGCAAAAAGAGGAATATTTTTTTGTTTGAGAATCTGAGCTAGATCGCTTCCAGGAAGATAGGTGCGATCACAAAGCTGTCTGGGCTGGGCATTGAGAATATTGTAGAGAATGATATGCCCAAGATTGGAAGCCCCCAACTCATAGACCTCAGGGTAAGTCAACACCCAGCGCACATTAGCACTTGACCAATCTTTACGCGCAGCACCTCTTTCATTGCCAAGATAACGAGCAGGCTTTTGAATGTGAGCTGTGATTAAATCACTAGGAGAAGACACAGTGAGAAATTCCCCAAAAAACAAGAAACTCTCTCTACTATAGCGCTCAAGCCGCAGCTAGGAGAAAATTGTCATAATCCGGATAAATCTCTATGATCTCATCGAGTTTTACTAATTCAAAAATGATTCTAACTGGATCTGCTGCTGCGCAGATCACAAAACGTTTACCCCTTTGTTGAGCAATCTGAAAAGCTCCAACTATTGCCATCAAGCCTGCGCTGTCAAGGAGAATAACCTCTGACATATCCATCAAAAACATTGAACCAGAGAAAATATCAAGCTCGCTCTGTAATTTAGAGCGAAAACTCTCGATATTAGCTGCGGTTATATTTCCCTTTGCTTTAAAAGATATTAGGGAAGGTTCTTTGGTCATTCTACGGATATCTCCTATATTTTTATGGTTTTAACTGATAGAGGAGTAAAATTTCGTTTGATACTTTGGACTATGTCATCTCATAGTAGGATACCCTCAAGTGTAAGAGATATAACTTCAGATTTGTGAAGATATCACTACAAGTAGGACTCAAAAACTAGGTGATTTAGGGTTCTATGCTAGCGTAAAGTTTTTTTAAAAAAGGTTAATTTGGTTACGTTCTTAAAATTTCTTTGCACCCGAGCCACACTTTGCTAAAGTGTAGTATTGGTTTTTTAAAAGTTAAGCACTATGCAACCAGCTAAACGTCTAGATAAAATTCCTCCCTATTTGTTTGCCGAGTTAGATCGCAAAAGAGATGAAGTAGCAGCCAAAGGTATTGACATTATCAACATGGGTGTCGGTGATCCAGATCAACCAACCCCAGCGCATATTGTCCAAGCCATGCATCAGGCTATAGATGATCCCTCGACCCACAACTATCCTCCTTACCAAGGAACCAAGGAGTACCGCCAAGCTGCTGCTGACTGGATGGAGCGCCGTTTCAATGTCAAAGGACTCAATTGCGATACTGAAATAGTCTCTTCTATTGGTTCTAAAGAGGCGATTCACAATACTTTTTTGGCCTTTGTTGAAGCTGGCGACTATACGTTGATCCCCGATCCCGGCTATCCTGTATACCGCACTTCTACTATTTTTGCTGGTGGTGAATATTACACAATGCCACTGCTGGCCAAAAATGGCTTCTTACCAGATCTCGATGCCATCCCGCAGGAAATAGCCAAAAAAGCTAAGTTATTTTGGATTAACTATCCCAATAATCCTACTGGTGGTATTGCAACTCTGGATGATTTACAAAAAATGGTTCAGTTTTGTCGCAAGTATGAGATTTTACTATGTCATGACCATGCTTATTCGGAGATGGCCTATGATGGCTACAGACCGCCTAGTGTGCTGGAAGTCCCTGGAGCTAAAGATGTAGCTATAGAATTTCATAGTCTTTCTAAGTCTTACAATATGACAGGCTGGCGAGTAGGTTTTGTAGCTGGTAATGCTACAGGAATCAAGGCCTTAGGACAGGTAAAAACCAATGTAGATTCGGGCATTTTTAAAGCTATCCAAAGGGCTGCTATTGCTGGTTTTCAAACTACTGAGAGCGATCTTCAAGCTTTAATGTCTGTCTATGGCCAGCGCCGTGATCTGATAGTAGAAGGACTCAAATCCCTGGGATGGCCCTTGGAAGTTCCCAAAGCTACCCTCTATATCTGGGCGCCGGTTCCATCTGGCTACAGTTCAACCGAATTCGTCACTCTCTTATTAGAAAAATGTGGCATACTTGTTCCCCCAGGTAACGGTTATGGGTCTGCTGGAGAAGGTTTTTTCCGAATCGCCCTTACGGTCTCGCAAGAAAAAATTCATCAGGCAATCAGCAGAATGAGAGAAGCGGGCATCCGCTATCAATAGTATTCTGCTAGAGTATAGAGAGGGTATGTATGCCCTCTCTACTTATTTTTCTGGTGTTAATTGATGGCTTTTGATTTTCAGTTCATTTCCACGACATCTGAGCAACAAAATAATACATTAATCCAATATATACAAAAGCAGCATCCTGATATCCTCGCTCGTATTGCCCAATCAGCCAGCCAAGATATTAAGCAGATAATCTCACAAAATGTTGCTGGTCTTTTGGGCACTTTACCTGGTGAAAATTTTAATGTCCAAATAACTACCGATAGAGATGATTTAGCCAATCTATTGGCTTCGGCTATGATGACAGGTTATTTTTTAGCCCAAGTAGAACAGCGAAAAGATTTAGATCTCTCTTTTTCTGATACTGACTCTCTTAACCGCCCAGCCTGATCCAAAAGAAGCAATTTGATTTTATATGCTGCAATTGAGCAAGTTCAAATAGTTGCAATATTTCTCTAAATTGTTTTATTTGTCCTCTACGTAACATCCTAAAAGCCCCGGCCAAGATGAACTGGTGAAAGAATCTTTTTTGGCATTGTGCTAGTTGCTCGGGGCTTAAGTAAGCTGAGGCTTGCTCAAAGATAGATAATATTGTATCTATTGTTTTTTCTTTGAATATACCCATAGTCAGAGCCTGCGAATGTACTGTATAGGCGCAGGTTATCTGATCTGAGCAAAAAACACCATATTTACTAAATAGCCTAACCCACATTTCCAAATCTGCTGGTTCAGCTAAATTTTCTTTAAATAAACCCACAGTTTCAAATGCACTCTTGGCAACAACTATAGCTGGAAACCTGACAAAAGAAGAATTGCTGAGCACTTTGATTAATGCCATTTTAGGAGGAAGATAGCCTCTTGAGCGTTGAAATTTAAGGATTTGTTCATGTTCATTTACTACCTTTACGCCAAATAAAAATACCAAATTGGTTTGGCTTTTGAGGTTTGATATAATTGCTTGCAGGGAATTAGGATATAAAAAATCATCATCATGCAAGAGCAATATATAACTTCCATTAGCTAGCTTGATGGCTTGATTCCAATTTTGGGACATGCCCAAGTTATTGATATTGCGGAAATATTGCCATTGTCCTGGCCAATTTGACAAAATGTTGTTAACTACTTGTTGAGATTGCAGATCTGTTGAATCATCAGAAATAATCAACTCAATTTCTTGACTAGCTTGTTGCTGGTCAATGACTGAGAGAATCGCTCTTTTAAGCCAGATTGGCCGATTATAGGCCGGAATACAGATACTCACTAGGGGTAAATTCATAGAAATTGCGGAGCACAATTGTACAAATCAATACATTTATCAGATAGTCAGTCCACAATTGCACTGGGCAGGTATTTAGGAGCTAATTTAGCTGCCGGAACTATACTGCTGTTAGAAGGAGATCTCGGCAGTGGTAAGACAACTCTTGTACAAGGCATTGCTCAAGCTCTGGGAATCAGTGAACCAATTGTCAGCCCTACTTTTACTTTAATCTGTGAATATCCAAAGGGACGCATTCCCCTCTACCATTTGGATCTCTATCGCCTAAACCCTGAGCAGGTAATAGATCTCAATCTTGAGGGCTACTGGGATGGCTCAGAGGTGAATCTGGGCTTGATGGCCATCGAATGGCCCGAAAAACTCTCTTACTTATTGCCACCTGAGCCTATCTTGCATATTAAGTTGTTACATAGTGAATATTCTAGAACCGCTATCTTATCTTCAAGCGATTTAAATTTAGCTTTCGCAGCAAAGGAGTTATTCCCCAGCGACTCTTGGAGTTAATGAATATCAATATAGGTCTTAGTAGATTCTTCTAATTTAAAACAAGTCCAACAATGAGTAAACCTGCTCTCAAATATTCTCTTAAAAACCAATGCTCTTGGCTTTTTGGTATTTACTCAAGCTGGAGGACTATATTTTGAGCATTAGTTCACAATGCATACCCAGTGCGAATTAGCTAGGTATTCCCCATATTTTGATGGTTTTATCCTTACTACCACTAACAATAGATTGACCATCTGGGGTGATTGCTACTGACCAAACCGAATCTGTATGACCTTCTAGAGTTCTTAAGCATTCACCTGTATTTATATCCCATATCTTAATAGTTTTATCCTCACTACCACTAACAATAGATTGACCATCTGGGGTGATTGCTACACAACCTGTATCATCTTCTAAAATTTTTAAACATTCACCTGTTTTCATATTCCATATCTTAATAGTTTTATCCCCACTACCACTAACAACAGATTGACCATCTGGGGTGATTGCTACTGAATTAACCGCCCATCTATGACCTTCTAGGGTTCTTAAGCATTCGCCTGTGCTGATATCCCATATATCAGCACTAACAACAGATTGACCATCTGGC
>CAISPN010000122.1 GCA_903887375.1 uncultured cyanobacterium | reverse complement strand
GCCAGAGATGATGTTGTTGCCATAAAGTAGAGAACCAGCAACTGGTTCACGGATACCGTCGATATCTACAGGAGGGGCTGCAACAAAAGCGATAATGAAGCAGGTAGTAGCAGCTAGTAAGCAAGGGATCATTAGAACGCCAAACCAACCTACATAGATGCGGTTGTTGGTGCTAGTAATCCACTGGCAAAACTGCTCCCATACAGAAGCGCTCTCGCGCTGTTGTAAAGTAGTAGTCATTGATTTATGATTCCTTTTTATTTATTTTGTCAAGGTGCGATTAACTGACTCCTTCATTATGAACTTTTTTATAATTTTTGTAAAGGGTTTTCATCTATTCTTCATTTGTATTTACTTATCTTTATAATAATCTAGGCTTATCAATTGAAATCTAGATAGAAATCTAAAGTTTTTGTGAGTATCGTTGGCTCGATAGGCAAAATGGATTTAAAAAGGAATCACAGATAATCTCAATCTAAAATAGGTATCATGAGCACAGTAAAAGTTGCCATCAATGGTTTTGGTCGTATTGGCAGATTGGTTTTCCGAGCCGGGATTGACAATCCTTCTTTTGAATTTGTGGCCATTAACGATCTTTTCCCGCCTGATGTATTGGCCTATCTTTTGAAATATGATTCCACGCATGGCCGCTTTAAGGGACAAGTTGAAGCCAAAGAAGATGGGATAGTGGTCAATGGAAAATTTATTCCCTGCGTAGCCATTAAAGATCCAGAGCAGTTACCTTGGCAGAAATATCAAGCCCAATACGTAGTAGAAGCAACTGGCATTTTTACAGATTATGAAGGCGCCTATAAACATATCAAAGCAGGCGCTAGCAGGGTAGTAATTTCCGCACCTACTAAAGATCCTGCCAATGTTCCTACCCTTTTGGTAGGAGTTAATGCAGATAAATTTGATCCAGCCAAAGATTTAATAGTCTCAAATGCTAGCTGCACTACTAATTGCTTGGCTCCTATTGCTAAAGTAATCCACCAGAATTTTGGACTGGTGGAAGGACTGATGACAACGGTGCATGCCACAACCGCAACTCAGCCTACGGTAGATGGGCCTAGTCGTAAAGATATGCGAGGTGGTAGAGGAGCAGGACAGAACATCATCCCCTCTTCTACAGGAGCGGCTAAGGCTGTTGCTTTAGTTTTACCTGAATTAAAAGGCAAACTTACTGGTATGGCTTTTCGTGTTCCTACCCCAGATGTTTCGGTAGTAGATTTGACATTCCGTACAGATAAAGCCACTAGCTACCAAGAGATTGCCGCAGCCATGAAGGCGGCTTCTGAGGGAGAAATGAAAGGAATTCTCGGCTATACCGAAGATGAAGTAGTCTCTAGCGACTTTATCGGCGATAAGCACTCTAGTATTTTTGATGCTAGAGCAGGCATAGAGCTAAACGCCAATTTTTTCAAAGTCGTCTCTTGGTATGACAATGAATGGGGTTATTCTAACCGCATGCTCGATTTGATCCTTTCTATGCATGCTAAAGAAGTTGCTGTCAAAGCTCTCGTATGAGCCTGGCTATATTACCGGGAAAGAGTTCCCCTCTAGGAGCCACGGTTTACCCAGAGGGGGTTAACTTTTGTGTATACTCCAAGCATGCCAGTAAAATAGATTTACTTCTATTTGCCGATCCCCTAGATCCTCAGCCGCAGCATACAGTTGAGCTAAGTGCGGCAATTCACAAAACTTCTAATTTTTGGCATGTTTTTATCAAAAATATAGGTGCCGGTCAGATCTATGGCTACCGGGTATATGGAGAATATAATCCAAAAGAAGGATTGCGTTTTGATGGAGATAAAGTACTCCTTGATCCCTATGCCAGAGCAATTGTAGGACAGGAAAAATATGATCGTCTCTTTGCAATTAACCAAGGTGATAACTGCGCAAGTTCTCTTAGAGCAGTAGTAATTGATCCGAGTGACTATGATTGGGAGGGAGATCAGCCGATCAACCGAGATTATGCCAATACAATTATCTATGAGCTTCATGTAGGTGGTTTGACTCGACATCCTAGCTCAGATTTAGCCCAAGAGATTAAAGGCACTTATGCTGGGGTGATCGCCAAAATCCCCTATTTTCAGCAATTAGGAATCACTGCAGTCGAGCTATTGCCAATTCATGAATTTGATCCCCAAGATGTCAAACCTGGTTTGACAAATTACTGGGGATATAATACAGTTGGCTTTTTTGCGCCACATCGAGCTTACAGTTCATGCAAAGATCGCTTTGGCGCTGTGAATGAATTTAGGGACATGGTCAAGGCACTTCATAAAGCCGGGATAGAGGTGATCCTAGATGTAGTTTTTAACCATACAGCAGAAGGCAACGAAAGAGGACCCACTCTTGCCTGGCGTGGTTTTGCCAATGAAGTCTACTATATTTTGGAAGATGAAGATAAATCTCTTTATAAGAACTATAGCGGTTGCGGCAATACCCTCAAAACAAATCATCCAGTAGTAGGAACAATGATCCTTGATTCCCTACGCTATTGGGTTAGTGAAATGCATGTCGATGGGTTCCGCTTTGATCTAGCTTCTGTCATGTCCAGAGATATTGTAGGTAAACCAGTAGAGCGGCCAGCTGTGCTTTGGGTAGCTGAATCAGATCCTGTCTTAGCCGGTACCAAATTAATTGCCGAAGCCTGGGATGCTGCCGGTTTATATCAATTGGGCTGGTTTGTTAATTTGGGAGAACGTTTTGCTGAATGGAATGGACGTTTTCGCGATGATGTGCGCCGCTTTGTAAAAGGAGAACCTGATATGGTAAGTCATTTAGCAGCGCGAATCCTCGGTAGCCCAGATATATATAATGTTCCAGTAACCTATCGGAGCATCAACTTTATCACCTGTCACGATGGCTTCACTCTAAACGATCTGGTCTCTTTTAACGAAAAACACAACCAATCCAATGCAGAAGATAATCTAGATGGCAACAATCAAAACTTCAGCTGGAACTGCGGCCAAGAAGGTCCAACAGATCAAAAAGAAATAGAAGAGCTCAGGCTCAGGCAGATCAAAAACTTTCTGACTATTCTATTTGTTTCCCAAGGTACCCCCATGCTGTTAATGGGAGATGACATCAGACGCACCCAGCAGGGTAACAATAACGCCTATTGTCAAGATAATGAACTGAGCTGGTTTGATTGGAGTGGCTTAGATAGGCAATGGGATCTCTGGTGTTTTATCCGCAAATTGATCAAATTCACCCAAGGTCTAAGGATATTCTCTCATCATCATCTGTTGACTGTAACCTATGCCAGCCATGATCCTCACTTAGTCTGGCATGGAGTTAAACTGGGGCATCCAGACTGGTCGGCCAATTCCCACAGTCTAGCTTTTTCTTTAAGGCATCCAGCTGCTGGAGAGCATCTACATATTATGCTCAATGCCTATTGGGAAAATTTGTCCTTTGAATTGCCTCTATTGGGAAAATCAGAAAATTGGTATAGCATCGTAGATACTTCGCTGCCTTTGAACCAAATTGCTTGTAATCTAGAAGAGGCAACTTTAGTTGAAACCGAAAATTATTTGGTAGAAGCTCGTTCTTGTGTAATACTCATGTCGAAGAGCAACCATAGGGAACAGTCAAAGCCAATTCACTAGTCAATAGCATACAAATTTTGAGAGGAGATATTTTATGAAAAACTGGTCACCTGTATTGTTAACCTTGCTTTTTTCCTGCAGCTTGAGCCCAAGTATCTCACTAGCTCAAACCAATCCAGCAATAGTGACAAATCATAAAGCAGATACTGCATTAGAAAAAAGAGCAATAGAGTTCATCAATGCCTTTAAGAGAAAAGACTATGCCCAAGCCCATATTTTTTTGACAGAGCCCCTACGCGATTATTGGACCGTTAAACAACTTGGTAAATTTTGGGAAAAAAGAATACTTCCTGAAGAAGGTGATGTTGTTAGGATTATCGCTAAAAAGCAAGAAAATATCGTCAATGGATATATAGTGATCTTGAGAATACAATTTACTAAAGGTATCAATACGATTACCCTTACCTTCAATAAGCAAGGTGAGGTTGTTGGCTACAATTTCCCACAGAATAAGGAGATTGAAGAAGTTGCCAAATTATTTGTACAAGATTTATTCACTAATAAACTTGATTCAGCTAGGGGTTATCTACATCCCTACTTAAAAATTGAAATATTCCCAGCGAAAATCAAAAGCAAAACAGAAGCTGTTGTAGCAGCAATGGGACCTTTTCAAAAAATCCTATCTGTTGATGTTGTGCCGGTCAATGCCAATCAAGATCTAGCTATAGTCAAGACTAAATTTCAAAAAGCTGAACGTGATATATACGTAACTTTTGACAAACAAAAAAATATTGTCGGAGTGGACAGTACTCAGAACTAAATCAGATCATAATTAGATTTACCAGTATTTAGGATATTTAGGACTCTCAAATGTTAAACAAACAGCCTGTGCCCATAGAGGCTATTACTGCTCGGGAAATTCTTGATTCTCGGGGAAGACCGACGATTGAAGCAGAGGTTCGTCTGGTCACCGGAGCCTATGGAATAGCCCAAGTACCCAGCGGAGCCTCAACCGGTAGTTTTGAAGCTCATGAATTGCGCGATGATGATCCCAATCGCTATGGAGGAAAAGGGGTTCAAACCGCAGTAAACAACGTAATCGAAAAGATTGCACCTAGTCTATTGGGTTTAGATGCTCTAGATCAGGTACTGATCGATCAGACCATGATCGACCTAGATGGTTCTGCCAATAAAAAAGAAATTGGAGCAAATGCCATCTTGGGTGTATCTTTGGCTGTTGCTAAAGCAGCGGCGGCTGAATTAGCTCTCCCACTTTATCGTTATCTAGGTGGGCCTAGCGCCAATATTTTGCCAGTACCGATGATGAATGTCCTCAATGGGGGCTCTCATGCCGATAACAATGTGGATTTCCAAGAGTTCATGATCATGCCAATTGGAGCTGAGTCTTTCAAAGAGGCATTGCGCTGGGGAGCTGAGGTCTTTGCCAGCTTAAGCAAGGTTCTCAAAGAGCGCGGCTTGCTCTCTGGCGTGGGAGATGAGGGGGGATATGCTCCCAATTTGGGTTCTAACCAGGAAGCTTTAGATCTTTTGATTGAGGCTATTGAAAGAGCTAAGTATCAACCAGGTAAACAGATTGCCTTGGCTATGGATGTAGCTTCTAGTGAATTTTTCAAAGATGGAAAATATAGCTACGATGGTGTGGCTCATTCTGGCCAAGATCTAGTATCTCTATTGGCATCTATGTGTAGCCAGTATCCTATTATCTCTATTGAAGATGGACTTCAAGAAGATGACTGGCAACATTGGAAATTGCTCACCGATGAGATTGGCTCTCGGGTGCAATTGGTAGGCGATGATCTTTTCGTAACCAATCCAATTCGCCTTAAAAGGGGAATAGAATCTTCGGTAGCTAATTCTATTTTGATTAAGCTCAACCAAATTGGCTCTTTGAGTGAAACTCTCGAAACCATCGATCTGGCTCATCGCAATCGTTACCGCTGTGTGATTTCCCATCGCTCAGGGGAAACTGAAGATACAACCATTGCCGATCTTGCTGTTGCCACTAGGGCTGGCCAAATCAAAACAGGTTCGCTCTGTCGCAGTGAAAGAGTTGCTAAGTACAATCGCTTGCTTAGGATTGAAGAAGAACTCGGCGCTCAAGCTATCTACGCGGCTAAGTTGGGTATGGTTCCAACTCCTTAAAAGCTGATAGTAAGTAAAATGGGGGAGATCTCCTCCCCCTTAGCAACAATTTCTGATGGGCTTTGTTGATGAATGTATCTGACAACTCTCCAACTGCGCTATTTTCGTAATTACCTTGAACAGTTAATCGAGTTTCAAGCGCAAAAGACCATCATTTTGGGTAATAATGCCCAAGGTAAGTCCAATCTTTTAGAGGCAATTGAGTTACTATCTAGCCTCAAAAGTCACCGTAGCCCCAAAGATCGCGACTTGATCTGCGAAGCTCACCAAGGCGCTCAAATTATTGGCAATGTCCGCCGCCTTTATAATGAACACCAGTTAGCTATTACATTTAGGGCTTCTGGCAGAAGAACAATAGAATTAAATCAAGAAACTCTTCGCCGTCAAATCGATTTTTTAGGAGCTCTCAATGCGGTCCAGTTCTCCAGCAATGATCTTGAACTGGTCAAGGGCTCCCCTGAATACCGTCGTCACTGGCTAGATATGCTGCTGGTTCAACTTGAACCGGTCTATAGTAGTATACTGCAAGAGTATCAAAAAATTCTCAAGCAGCGCAATGCTCTTCTCAAGAGTATCAAGGAAGATAAAAGTGATACCCTGGCCTATTCTTTACAAATATGGGATCAGCAGCTAGTCCAGGTTGGCTCTCGGGTGATCCGCAGAAGAGCAAGAGTGATAGAGCGTTTGGCGCCATTAGCTCGCGATTGGCATAGAAAAATTGCTAGCGATAAGGAAACTTTGGAAATAACTTATCTAGCTAATGTAGATCCAAGCGGTGGGCAAACCGAAGAGATACAGAGAGCTTTTTTTGCCAGACTTGAGAGCAGGAAAGTAGCTGAGCTGAATTTAGGAACTACAGTAGTTGGTCCGCATCGCGATGATCTCGAATTGAGGATCAATCAAACTTCTGCTAAGTTTTATGGCTCCCAAGGGCAGCAGCGAACTCTAGTTCTTTCTCTTAAATTGGCAGAACTACAATTGATAGAAGAGGTAATTGGCGAGGCGCCACTATTATTACTAGATGACGTACTGGCAGAATTGGATCTCGAGCGCCAAAGCCAACTGCTTCAGGTCATACAGGATCGCTATCAGACTTTAGTAACTACAACTCATCTCAATTCCTTTGCTCAGCCTTGGCTTAAAGATGCTCAAATTCTCACAGTCAAGGCAGGCAAAATAGAGTAACTAGAGAGTCAGAGATTGGGCATCATTTTCCAGTAGTTGAGCGAGATCCTGTAAGAAGGAAGCTGCATCAGCACCGTAAATAATACGATGATCACAGGTGATATTGACGCTCATCTGATTTTTCACTGCAAAAGAGCCATTTTTATCGGCTACTACTTGAGGACGAGAAGCGCCAAGTGCCAAAATTGAACCTACGCCCGGTGGCAAGATTGCATCAAACTGGCTCACTCCAAACATACCTAGATTGGAAAGAGTAAAGGTGCCACTGCTATATTCAACTGGCTGAAGTTGCTTGGCACGAGCTCTCTCTACTAAATCTTTCCAGTTGCGAGCTAGAGAATAAATATCTAACTGGTCTGCATTTTGTAGTACCGGGGTAATCAGTCCACCATCAGGCATTGCCACAGCTACGGCAATATTAATAGAGCTATTATACTTAATACCTGCATCGCTATAACTTGCATAGAGTCGAGGATGCTTGCTCAAGGTAACAGCCACAGCTTTGGCTAACAAGACGGTCATGGTTACGCCTTTGGACTTGATTTTCTTATAGAGTACATCTAGCTCGTTGGTAACGATATCGTAGCTAACATGGAAAATAGGCACATCAAGGCTGGCTAACATATTGGTAACTACTGCTTTTTGCAAGGTATTCAGTGGAACTACCTCTCCAGCAGTTACAGGGGAAATAGCTACTTGGGGTGCTACTTTAGCAGGAGCCGGCTTGGCAGCAATAGATGCTGGTTTGCCAGATGCTTTTTCTATATCAGCTGCCACAACTCGTCCATTAGGACCACTACCTTGCAATCCATCTAAACTTACATTTAATTCTTTGGCTAATTTTTTAGCACGA
The DNA here is from genome assembly GCA_903887375.1 of uncultured cyanobacterium. Classification (GTDB taxonomy): domain Bacteria; phylum Cyanobacteriota; class Cyanobacteriia; order Cyanobacteriales; family Microcystaceae; genus CAISPN01. The sequence goes on along the minus strand of CAISPN010000122.1, from coordinate 5,563 downwards.
GGTGAGACAATAACTCTCTCAGATTTAGCTCTATTAGTAGTAACTACTGGATCTACGGTGGTTACTTTTTCTGTGACTATTTCTTTGGCTGGCTCTTTAACTGCGGTACTGGTGGCATTTTTAGATCTCTGCTTAGCTATCTCAATCTCTTCTTGGGTTTCAGCAATCAAGGCAATAGTCGAACCAACAGGAGCGTCTTGACCAGCTTCCGTTAAGATAGTAGCCAAATAACCATCATAGAAAGACTCGACATCCATATCAGCCTTGTCAGACTCAACAACAAGTACAGTCTCTCCTTTGGAAATCTTATCTCCAAGAGATTTAGTCCAAGCGACGATCTTGCCTTCAGTCATTGTAGAGCTCAGAGCAGGCATGAAGATATCATGAATCATTACCGGTCTTCCTATAAAATTTCAATAGTAGTAATAGCTGAATAATCAAACATTTTATCATCTTTAAGAAGCTGTAAAATAAATATTGAAGGTTTGTTTGGATAAATAAAGATATGGAAATTTGGGAACTCAAAAGAGATCTAGCAGAGCTCGCTACGCGCCTGGGAAAAACCCAGGACTATCTTTGACCTACCTACTCTACAAGCCAAAATTCAAGATCTTGAACAGGTAGCTTCGCAAGCTGATTTTTGGGAAAACCAGAATCAAGCTCAACTCATCCTCCAACAGCTCAACGAACTCAAGTTCAACTACGAGCAATATCACCAATGGCGCGGCTCTTTAGAAGAAGTCAAGACTATTATTGAACTGTTGGAACTAGAAGAAGATCCTGGCCTTTTAAGTGAAGCCCAGTCTAATCTGATTCAACTTTCTCAACAATTAGATAGCTGGGAGCTGCAACAGTTGCTCTCTGGTGAATATGATGCCAAAGGCGCTGCTTTAACTATCAATGCTGGAGCCGGGGGAACTGATGCTCAAGATTGGGCTGAGATACTACTTCGTATGTATACTCGCTGGGCTCAAAAGAAAAATTACAAAGTCACTATGGCTGAAATCTCCGAAGGAGACGAAGCCGGTATCAAGTCAGTCACGATTGAAATTGAAGGGCGCTACGCCTATGGTTATCTCAAAGGGGAAAAAGGTACCCATCGCCTAGTTAGGATTTCTCCTTTTAATGCCAATGATAAAAGGCAAACTAGTTTTGCTGGAGTTGAGGTGATGCCTTCTCTTGATAATGAGGCTATCAAGTTAGATATACCAGAAAAAGATCTGGAAATTACTACTTCGCGTGCTGGTGGTAAAGGCGGCCAGAATGTCAACAAGGTTGAAACAGCAGTTAGGATCACTCATATTCCTACTGGAATAGCCGTCAGATGCACCCAAGAGCGCTCGCAAATTCAAAACAAAGAAAAAGCCCTAGCTATCCTTAAGGCTAAATTGATGATCATTGCAAAAGAGCAGCGAGCCCAAGAAATTGCCCAGATTAGGGGAGATATGGTAGAAGCTGCCTGGGGAAATCAAATCCGCAATTATGTATTTCACCCCTATCAATTAGTCAAAGATCTCAGAACTAATCAGGAAACTTCAGAGGTCAATGCAGTACTCGATGGAGATCTAGATCCTTTTATTGAGTCTTATTTGAGAGCTGAGGGTCAATGAAGGCTTTTGTAACAGGGGCAAGTGGTTTTATTGGAGCTAATTTGGTGCGTCTTTTACTAACAAGGGGCCATCAAGTCAGGGCTCTAGTTAGATCCAATAGTTCTTTGAATAATTTGCAAGGATTGCCAATAGAAATAGTTACTGGCAATTTATCAGATCTAGATTTAGAGCAAAAGATGCAATCTTGTGATGTGCTTTTTCATGTTGCTGCGCTCTATTCCCTCTGGCACAAAGATCGCGATTTACTCTACCAAAACAATGTCCTAGGTACTCGCAATGTGCTCCAGGCAGCTCGCAAGGCCAATCTAGAGCGCACAGTTTATACTAGCTCGGTTGCGGCTATTGGTACTTCCAAACAAAAGGGGGAATTGGTCAATGAAACTCATCAAAGCTCACCTGAAGAGTTAATTGGTGATTATAAAAAATCAAAGTACTGGGCTGAGCAAGAGGCACTTGAAGCTATTAAAAATGGACAAGATATAGTGATTGTCAATCCCAGTACTCCTATTGGCCCTTGGGATCTAAAGCCTACTCCAACTGGTGAAATTATTTGTAGATTTCTGGCAAAGAAAATGCCAGCCTATGTTGATACGGGCTTGAATTTTATTGATGTTAGAGATGTAGCTTGGGGCCATCTTTTAGCTTTGGAAAAGGGCAAAACTGGAGAAAGATATATCCTGGGTAACCAAAATCTATCTTTAAAGGAATTTCTAGAAATTTTAGCCGGGCTTACCCACCAGAGCTCACCTAAATTGCAAGTTCCTCTTTGGCTTCCTTTGTCTGTGGCTTGGCTTGATGAATATGTCCTACCTTTTTTGGGTAAAACACCCTCAATCCCTTTTGCTGGAGTGCAAATGTCAGCTCAGTCGATGTATTATGATCCCAGCAAAGCTCAAAAAGAATTGGGTTTACCTTCATCTTGTCTGAAACAAGCGATCACCGATGCTGTAGACTGGTTTGGTGATCACTCATTTGACTAAAGAAAGAGACCCTTCGATAGTATGTTAGCAATAGCAATTCTAGCCGCAGGACGCGGAACTCGTATGAAATCAAGCCTTCCTAAGGTTCTCCATGCCTTAGGTGGACGTTCGCTTCTAGAGAGAACTTTAGAAAGTTGTGATTTGGTCAATCCCCTACGCCGCTTGATCATTGTTGGCTATCAAGCTCCCCTAGTCCAAAACTCGCTGGACCATTTGGCTGATTTGGAATTTGTTGAACAAAAAGAGCAACTCGGCACTGGCCATGCTGTTATGCAACTGCTCCCTCATCTAGAGGGTTTTGAAGGAGATCTATTAGTGCTTAACGGGGATGTTCCTCTGCTGCGCACTGAAACTATTAAAAATTTACTGCATACCCATCAAAGCAATCAAAATGCAGCAACTCTATTGAGCGCCCAACTGCCTGATCCTACTGGCTATGGTAGGGTTTTTTGTGCTGGCAATAATATTGTCACAGAAATCATTGAACATCGTGATTGTACTACTGCGCAAAGGCAAAATCATCGAATCAATGCTGGAATCTATTGTTTCAATTGGCCTAAACTAGCTCAAACTCTACCTCAACTAAAGGCCAATAATGACCAAAATGAGTATTACCTTACCGATGTAGTCAGTATGCTAGAGCCGGTAATGGCCGTTGATGTGCTCGATTATCTGGAAATCTCTGGCATAAATGATCGTCTGCAATTATCCAATGCCTATGATATTTTGCAAAATCGGATCAAAGAAAACTGGATGAAGGCTGGGGTTACCCTGATTAACCCTGATAGCATAACTATTGAAGATACTGTGCAATTAGAACCAGATGTGGTAATTGAACCACAGACCCATCTGCGCGGCCAAACCCTCATCAAATCCGGCTGTCATATAGGTCCTGATAGTTTGATTGAAAATAGCCACATTGAAGAAAATGTCTCAATTCGCTATTCAGTCATCTCAGATAGCTATGTCTGCTCTAATAGTAAAATTGGTCCCTATGCTCATCTGCGGGGTCAAGCCAAGATTGGCCATGCCTGTAGGGTTGGTAATTTTGTGGAAATAAAAAAATCTACCATAGGCGATAAGACCAATGTGGCTCACCTTTCTTATATAGGTGATGCTGAATTAGGCAATCAGGTTAATGTAGGAGCAGGAACAATTACTGCTAATTATGATGGTGTGGCTAAACACAAAACGATCATAGGCGCTGGTAGCAAAACAGGAGCTAATAGCGTTTTAGTTGCTCCAATAACAATTGGTGAGAATGTAACAGTAGCAGCAGGCTCTACAATAACTTCCAATGTACCTGATGACGCGCTGGTGATTGCCCGCGAGCGTCAGAGAATCATTGCGGATTGGTCTAGTAAAAAGAACTCAACTTAGCAGTGATAACGCACTAGGTAAAGAGTTCCGTCCCTTGACTGACGATCTCCACGTACTCTCCGTAGCTGAAAAGACGGTTTCGTTTTTGGGCGGTAAGCTCGCGCACGATACCCAGTTTCACCAGTTGAGCCAAGGCCTTATTAACGGTAGCTGGACTCAGCCCAGTCCTCTCCACCAGCCAAGGCGATGTCGCAATGGGACGCTCTATCAAGGCTCTATGGATCTGCAAGGTAGAAGCTGTCGCACGGCTAAGTCCCCCCTCGATTTTGTTACGATCTTGGTTGGCTCGGTCAAGAAGCTGCTGGACAGTCTCTAACGCCTGAGTAGCAGTGACGATAACGGCCTCGGCAAAGAAATCGAGCCATGCCTCCCACTCTCCGGTCAAGCGGACCTGGTTGAGTAACTCGTAGTAGTACTGTCGGTGAGTCTTGAAGTAGAGGCTGAGATACAGCATCGGTTCTCGTAGTACTCCTTGTTCGTATAACAGCAGCGTGATTAGCAGGCGACCCAGACGTCCGTTACCGTCAAGAAAAGGGTGGATGGTTTCGAATTGAACGTGTGCCAGAGCGGCTTTGAGGAGAATTGGGGTTGGTTCTGGTTGGTCATTGAGAAACAGTTCGAGCTTGCTCATACATTCCAAGACTTCACTGGCTGGCGGTGGGACAAATGCCGCGTTGCCAGGTCTAGTGCCGCCGATCCAGTTCTGGGTACGGCGAAACTCTCCTGGTGTCTGGCTACTACCGCGGCCTTTGTTCAGAAGGACACCGTGGATCTCTTTGAAGAGCCGCAATGAAAGGGGAAACCCCTCCTCTAAACGACGCAGCCCATGTTCGAGAGCCGCGACGTAGTTACTAACAAAGCGCACATCCTCCAACGGGACACCCGGTTGTTCCTCTAATTCAAAGAGTAACAAGTCAGAGAGCGATGACTGAGTACCCTCAATCATCGAAGAGAGCACTGCCTCTTTGCGGATATACATATAGAGTAACAAAGACGTGTCTGGAAGAAGTGTTGAGATGCTACTCAGACGACCGAGGCTAAGAAGTGCTTGATCAAATTTGCTATGGAGCGCCGGTGTCCACTCAATGGCAGGATGAGGAGGCAAGGGTCTGGGAACAAAAGCCTGCGCCTTCTCACCCACTGTCGAAATGGTTACATAACTTCCCTGAAGCTCTCGTTTCATTCGCTACACCTCGAACCTAAAATAAGATTCGCTCTTATTTTAGATTAACCCATTATCCTAAAATAAGAAACTCCATTAATTAGTGTGAACTTCTCTATATCTAATTCTATCTTTTATCCCAGTTGAGACTGTTTGATCTAATATATTAGATAGTATCAACTGGGTGATTATGGGATTTGATCCAGAACTCTATCAACATAAGCAATGGCTAGGCTTGGTTCAGCCAGTAGGTTTGGTGGTCTCTCCGCCAGCTCTGGCTAAATCGGGCGCCTATGTGAATCGTCAAAGGTCTATTGAACTGCAGCAAAGGTTCAAATCTCAAATCGAGTTTGGTGATTTTGCCAGCTTTGCTATTGGCTTTCTCGAATGGCTCAGCGAGGATCTCTCTCTAGATCCCAATATAGAATTTT
>CAISPN010000121.1 GCA_903887375.1 uncultured cyanobacterium | reverse complement strand
TCTTCTACAACGACCATAGTCCCATCTTCTAAATAGCCAATCCCTTGAGTTGGCTCTTTGCCTAACTTGAGTATTTTCAGCTCCAAGGTATCCCCAGGTAAATAAATAGCTCTAACAGCTTGGGCTAGATCATTAACATTGAGAATAGAAACTTTCTGGAGATTAGCAACTTTACTGAGATTGTAATCGTTGGTTAAAAGAGTGGCATTGATTTCCTGGGAGAGACGAACTAATTTTGCATCAACCGTTGAGATATCTTCATAATCAGCAGGATGTATGATTATCTGCTCAGGATAAAGCTCCTGCAGACGATTTAATATGTCTAATCCCCGTCGACCGCGCATCCTTTTTTGATCATTATTGGCATCAGCCAACTGCTGCAATTCCTGCAAAACAAATCTAGGCACCAAGATTTGTCCCTCAATAAAGCCAGTTTCTAAAAGAGGTTCAATTCTGCCATCAATAATACAACTTGTATCAATAATCTTAGTAGGAGATGGTTTCAAGGTTCCTTCAGCTACCAAAAGACTCTCTATACTATTGGGGTTGATCAGTCGTAGAAAAGTTCTCCCATGGGTATCAGCTAAACCAACTCCCAAATAAGAAAACATCACGCTACCCAAAATGGCGATTAACGGTTTGATAAAGACAAACTCTTTAGGAATAGGCAGCAGAAATATTGGCGCTAACATTAAATTGGCAATCAAAAGGCCAATCACCAAACCCACAGCGCGCGTTAAAATAACCTCAATAGGAGTTTTGCGAATCCTCAGCTCAAGTCGGCGGTAAGTAGTCTGAGCGACCAAACCAATTGCCAGTCCGATTACTGAGGCAAATCCACCGGCTAACCAACGCAGGGCTTCTATATTGGAAATTTGTTCTTGAATCTCAACTGGCAGAAGATCTACGCTAGTAAATCCCACCCCTGCCGATGCAACAACGAATAACAAAATGATAACGGCATCTAGCATAATCAATCAGAACCTATAATTGCAAGAACCCATCTTAATAGTAATTTTAAACTACCTAGTTGGGGTCTACCTTAATTATAGTCCGCATACTCAATAGCCAAACCTTTAAAGTGTAATTGACTACCTCAATTTTCTGGACAATCCCTGAATCAGCTTATATCCATATCCCCTTTTGTCGTCGTCGTTGTTTTTATTGTGACTTTCCCATTTCAGTCATAGGAGATAAAAGCGATCCTGCTCACTTTCCCCCTATAGATCGCTATATAGAATTTTTAGAAAAAGAAATCAACCACAGTGCTAATCTAGGCAAACCCCTCAAGACTATATTTTTTGGAGGAGGAACCCCCTCTTTGCTACCTATTGAGGGATTGAGCAAAATTATCCAAGCTCTAGAAAAAAAATTTGGCATCAGCCCAGATAGTGAAATCTCTATTGAGATAGATCCCGGTACATTTACAGCAGATAAGCTAATTCAATATCAAAATCTAGGCATCAATAGAATTAGTTTAGGGGTACAGGCTTTTCAAAATGAATTACTCAAAACCTGTGGCAGATCCCATAACCTGCAGCAAATTTGGGATTCATTGGAGTTCTTCTTGCAAGTTAACTTCCAGAATTTCAGTTTAGATTTAATTTCTGGCCTGCCTAATCAGACCATAGAGCAGTGGGAAGAGTCGCTAGAGAAAGTAATTTCAGTATCTCCTACGCATGTATCTTGTTATGATTTGGTCTTGGAATCTGTGACTGCTTTTGGCAAGATGTATGCTGCTGGTTGTTCTCCTTTGCCGAGTGAAGAAACTGCAGCAGATATGTACCGAATGGCACAGCGCAAACTAACCCAAGCAGGCTACGAACATTATGAAATCTCTAATTATGCCCGCAAAGGCTACCAATGTCAGCACAATAGAGTCTATTGGGAAAACCGATCTTACTATGGTTTTGGTATGGGAGCAGCTAGTTACCTCGAAGGGGTCAGATACACCAGAGCGGCCACACAAAATGATTATTATCAATATGTAAATTCACTAGAGAATGAACAATTTAAATTTCCTAAATCACCAAATAACAAAAAAGATTTATTATTAGAAACCCTCATGCTAGGGCTGAGATTAGCTGAGGGAATCAGCCTAGAAAAACTCGAAAGCAATTTTGGCTACGCCATTACAGAAAACTTAATTTGCTTATTGCAAAGCTACAGTGAAAATGGCTGGGTTAAAATCAGCCCAAAAAGAATCCATCTGAGTGACCCAGATGGTTTCTTGTTTTCTAATGTCGTTTTGACTAGAATTTTTGAAATGTTTGATTGAATAAGCTCAAATTTTCAAGATTCTTTGCTGATAATCCAAAAAGCATGAATTACACCGGGCACCCAACCAATAATGGTCAGTAGAATATTAATAAAAAGAGCTGAACTAACTCCCCTAGATAGAAAAACACTAACAGGAGGAAGTAATACGGCAAGAATTATACGAACCAACATGAATTTCCCTTGTAAATTATTTATTGTCTTGATTTTAACAAGCTATTAGAGATTTAAATCTGTAAGTGCGCCTAAACTACTAGAACAAACTAGCTTTGCATATTTAGCTAAAACTCCGGTTTTATAGCGAGGTTGAGGAGGTTGCCAATTAGCCGATCTTTGCTCTAGTTCTTCTTGGGAGACATTTAGTTGCAATAGTTTTGCCTGAGCATCGATAGTAATACTATCGCCTTCTTTTACTAGTGCTATAGTTCCGCCAACTGCAGCTTCAGGGGCAACGTGGCCAACGACCAAACCATAGGTTCCCCCAGAGAAACGACCATCAGTAATAAGGGCAACTGAATCGCCTAAGCCAGCGCCAATGATTGCCGAAGTTGGGGCCAACATTTCGCGCATACCTGGGCCGCCTTTAGGACCTTCATTGCGAATAACAAGGACATCTCCCGGTTGAATCTTTTTAGCTAAAATAGCCTCAAGACATTGCTCTTCAGATTCGAAAACCCTTGCAGGTCCTGTGATCTGTGGCTTTTTAACACCACTGATTTTGGCAACAGCCCCTTGTGTGGCTAAATTACCCTTGAGGATAGCCAAATGCCCTTGAGCATAGAGTGGATTTTCCCAAGGTCTGATCACATCTTGATTGGCTGCTGGCTGATCTGGAACATTGGCTAAAACCTCAGCTACCGTCTCTCCAGAAATAGTCAAAGCATCTCCATGAAGTAACCCATGGTTAAGGAGAATTTTCATAACCTGCGGAATTCCACCTGAACGATGTAAATCAGTAGCCACATAGCGACCAGATGGCTTGAGATCGCAAAGTACCGGAACTTTTTGTCGGATAGTCTCAAAATCATCTATGCTGAGCTCCACTCCTATAGTACGAGAGATCGCCAGCAGATGCAGTACGGCATTAGTAGATCCGCCAATAGCCATAATCACTGCAATCCCATTTTCAAAGGCTTTGCGAGTTAAGATTTGGCTAGGTAAAATTTGGCGGCGAATGGCCTCAACCAGTACATACGCTGATTTTTCTGTACTTTCTAGCTTTTCTGGATCTTCGGCCGCCATAGTAGAAGAATAGGCCAGGCTCATACCCATTGCTTCAAAGACCGAAGACATGGTGTTGGCTGTATACATACCACCACAAGAGCCAGCGCCTGGGCAGGCATTTCTTTCAATTTCTGTTAGCTCCTGCTGGGAAATCTTACCGGCGCTATACTGACCTACTGCCTCAAAAGAACTTACAACAGTTAGATCTTGACCTTTGTAATGCCCAGGCTTAATAGTACCACCATAGACAAAAATCGCCGGTATATTCAATCTAGCCATAGCGATCATCGCACCGGGCATGTTTTTATCACAACCCCCAATGGCTAAAACTCCATCTAGACTTTGCCCATTACAGACAGTTTCAATCGAATCAGCAATAACCTCGCGTGAAACTAGAGAGTATTTCATTCCCTCGGTTCCCATTGATATACCGTCACTGATGGTTATAGTGCCGAATACCTGAGGCATGGAACCTGCTTCACTTAGCCCTTTTTCCGCAGCTTTAGCTAGTTCCCCAATTCCCATGTTGCAGGGGGTAATAGTACTATAACCATTGGCTAGGCCGACAATGGGCTTGGTGAAATCACTATCTCCAAAGCCTACAGCTCTCAACATGGCCCGGTTAGGCGATCTTTGTACTCCCTCAGTTACTATTTTACTTCTTCGGTTCTCGGACATCAGACTATTACTCCATACTTATAAATCTGATTTTAACAGGCTAAGACTGCTAGAATTGGTTCATACTAAATTTTAGAAAAACCGTGATTCAGGTCGAACAAGTTAGTGAAACCCCGACTAGCTCAGCAGTTCAAGTAATCCACCAAATAGAAGGACGCTTGAGGGTGCGTATATTCTGGCTGCAAGATTACCCATCTCTTCAAAATAGGCTAGAGACTCTCTTGCTTTCTATTGCCTGGGTAAGCGAAATCAAAATAAACCCTAAATCTAACTCAGTCACAGTTTTATACCAATCTACAAAAATTAGTCTCCATAATTTCAGGGAGAATCTTCTCAAGTCAATCCAGCAGATTACCCCAGCAGATTTTAAAGAGCAAACAGCGCAAGATGAATTCCATCTCAAACTACCTATAGATAATCCACTACAAGAGCTTGGTGGAAGAATTGTTGGCTCATCTGCCGGACAAGTTATCGGCAGGGGATTTGGTATTGTAACCGGTAGAATGTTACTGGGACCCTTGGGCATGATTCCTGGTAGAAATATTGGCAGCTTTGTTGGACAGGTCATAGGCGGCCAAGTGGCAGTAGATAGCCTACGTAACTTTCAGCAAAACAAAGCGCCCATACCAGATCTGGCGAAGGTTTTAGAAAGAGGGGGAAGAGAAATTATGATGGAGTCCTTAGGTGGATTAGTAGGAGGGGCAATTGGTTCTGCTACTTTAGGTATTCCTGGCCTGATTTTTGGAAGAATAGTAGGAGGGGCAATCGGTAGCCAAGTAAGTGATGATCTTTGGTTTGCTCAATTACCAAAAAATAAAAAAATATAAAACCTTATTCCATATTTATTAAAAATTGCTATAATTCAAACTAAATTGAATTCCCTTAGGGTAGTTCAAATATTAATAACAAATCAGATTAGTTTTTGAATAGAGGGACATATGGATTTCGAAGCATTATTTTTAGGAATAGAGCCAGTTGTGGCTTTTAGTTTAGGCGCAGCAGCTCTTGCTGTAGGCAGCGCAGTTAGTCTGCTTGGCAACACTGAAGCTGGTAAAACAATTTCTGAATCAGGACGCGATATGACTAAAAGTGGCATCAAATGGGGTATTGATACTTTTGAAAAAGTTCAAGGAACCATTGCTGAAGCTAGTGAATCTTGGAATGACTTAGTAGCAGAAGCTCAATCAGAAATTAAAACTTCTCAAAACTCAAAAGCTCCCTCTGAGCCCAAAGAAGTAAATATTTCCGAATAATTAAACCTCAGATAAATCATAAACTGCTCACGATTAATATTATTGAGATATTGATCGTCAGCAGATTTTTTTTAATTTTCTAGATAATGAAAAGAACTAAAAGAACTAATCTCAGCAAGCCTAAACCAGTTCCTCAGCTCCCTTTAGTTGAATATAATATAGTTCATTCTATTGGAGATCGTTTTAGGCTAAAAATTCCGCTTCTACAGCAAGATGAGTTTTATAGTTCTAACTTAGAAAAATTAATTTTATCTAGTCCAATAATTACTGATTATCGTTTCAATTTAGATGCCAGTTCTCTAGTAGTTTCTTACAGCAATGAAAATACTAATAAGCAAGATTTTTTAAACTATCTTGATCACATAATTCGTAAAGCCACTTTAAGTGAGCCTATTACCAATAATCTGATTAGCCAACAAGAAAATAATATGGCTTTACCTATTTTGGCATTGGTCACAAGTGTAGTTGCAGCGCCTTTTGAGTTACCTTTAGTGGTAGTAGGTGGAATAATTGTAGCTGCTGCTGGCCCCCTATGGCAAAGAGTCAGCAACAACAGGGAAAATCCAATCAATTTTGATAGTGTAGATGCTCTATGGCTGAGTTCTCAATTGTTACTAGGTAATCCAGTAGCTGCCGCTTTGGCTTTAAATTTATCGCAAGTTGGGGAGAATTTCAGACAGACAAATATAAAGCAAATAGAGAATCAATTAAACTTTCCCGAAGATCCAAAATTGACAGAAACAGAACTATTAGGGCAAATTCAACCCATTACCCAAAGATCAATCATACCTATTTTAGTTTTAGCTGGTATTACTGGTATAGTAACAAACGATTTTTCTCGAGCTAGCGCTTGGCTTCCTTTAAACTTCGGACTTTCTTTGAGGGGTATCACTCCTCTAGCTGTAGTATCTGCCCTAGAAAAAGCAGAACAATACGGCGTTTATATTCCCGATGGCAAAACTTTAGAAAAGTTAGCTCAAGTAGATGCGCTCGTTGTATCTAATGACTCAGCCCAAGAGCAAGGCAAAAATCTCGCCTATATAGAGGGCTCTTATTTGGTTCTTGGCCAAGATGGCAGTAAAATTGAGCTTAAAGACCAAGATGATCTTCAAAACATTGAAGAATCTATCACTTTGTCCCAACAGACCATCTCTACGATTTACCAAAGCATAGGTATTGCTACATCACTCAACCTGAGCGCTGTCTTTTTGGGAGTATTTTTAGGAGTTGACCCAATTATCACAGTTTTGATTAATGCAGGAGCAGCAATCGCTGGTGAGCTCAATAGTTTTAAACTACATTCGCAAAATCTCCCGCTTTAACCAATAATCCTAGACTCTCGTTATGATTTGACTAAATTGTCTAAACCAGAAATTACTTTAGCTGAGATAATTTTATCTTCAGTGGTAATTTTATCTAGAACATCTTTGCCCTCTATTAGATAGCCAAATACGGAATATCGACCATCCATTAAATTAAAACCAGGTGGGGTCAGCTCAGTATCGAATCTATAGAGAAAAAACTGCGAAGAGCCTGCATTGGGATCATTTTCAGGTCTTGCTGTGGCAATGGCACCATAGGCATTGAAAGGAAGAGCAAGTTCTGGCAGATAATATCCTGCATCTTCTAAAGTTGTGCCGTAGATTGGACTATCTTCACCCCGAATTTGAATTTCCAAAGGAACAGTGCGATCTTTACCGGTGGAAGGGTCTTTGAAACCAGTAGCATCTCCTGGTGGATCACCTGCTTGGACTACAAAGAACTCTTCTGCCCTGGTAAAAGGAAGCCCATCATAAAATCCTCGATTGACCAGATCTACAAAGTTGCCAGCATTAACAGGCGCATTGTAGCCATCAAGAACCAGCTTGATGTTGCCCTTGGTTGTCTCTAAAGCAATGACAGCACGTCCCTTTAGTTGGGGTAGATTGGCATACTGAGAGGGGACCTCAAAGGGAAAACCAACAACCATCATTTCCTCTATGGTTGTTATTGTGTCTAGAACGCTTGCTTGCTCTTTTATTGTTGATTCCTTGTCTTTTTTCTCTACTGACTCTTGTAGAGCATTTATGCCTTCTTTGAGATGATCGATCAAGGATTGTCCTTGTTGCTCTTGTGGGATACTTTTGAGTATATCGTTACCATGTAGTGAGAGATTAAGCGCAGACTGTCGAACATCACGACTAATGAAAGACCAGCGTTTACCCTTGATATGGTTAGAAATATCTTCAATATCTTTTTGAATTTGACGAATAGATGGATTATCTATGGGCAATGAGTAGCGCAGTAGTGCTTTGGGATCTGTTATGGCATTCCTTGAGGCCAAATAGCTGATTAAAGTTCCCTCAGGTAGAGCTTGGGCGCTTGCAACTGTGGTCGAACCGAAAAGCAAAGCCAAAGAAAGACATAGAGTTAAAGCCTTCTTGAGCAATGATTTGGAGTTTTCTAAGATTACTTCCATAATTTTTTTGATTTGATAGGACTTCCCTTGTATGTTCTTAGTTGACTAGCATTGTTGTCAATAGTCTCAGTTTAAGACCATTTTTCTTGTAGAATAGGTTCTTGAACTTTCTCGGCTGTTAAATCAGTTCATGATTTCTAGTAACGATTTTCGCGTTGGCGTCACAATTGAAATAGATGGCTCTGTTTGGCGTGTAGTTGAATTTCTCCATGTCAAACCAGGCAAGGGCGCTGCCTTCGTCCGCACCAAATTAAAAAACGTTCAATCTGGCAACGTGGTTGAACGTACATTCCGTGCAGGAGAGACAGTAGCTCAAGCCACTATCGAAAAGAAAAATATGCAATTTACCTATAAAGATACCGAAAGGTATGTCTTTATGGATATGGAAACCTTTGAGGAATCCAGTCTTGCTGCCCAAGAAATTGGTGATGGCGTTAAGTATCTTAAAGAAGGTATGGAGGCTAATGTCCTTTTTTGGGGAGATCAAGTTATTGAGGTGGAACTTCCCAACTCCGTAACCCTGGAAATTATTGAAACCGATCCAGGTGTTAAAGGCGATACCGCTACCGGGGGGACAAAACCCGCAATTGTTGAGACTGGTGCACAGGTAATGGTTCCTTTGTTCATTACGGTAGGTGAAAAAATCCGTATTGATACTCGTGAGGACAAGTATCTTGGTCGTGGATAATCCTTAAAACTAGGACGTGTGTTCTGTGCCAATTAATCTAAGTGAGATTCGTGAGTTTATAAGCGCCTTGGCTCAAACTGATATCACGGAATTGACCCTAAAAAGTGATGACTTTGAGCTGACGGTTCGCAAAGATGTAACATCCAAAGCTACTATTGCCGCGGTTTCTGTTCCTCAGGAACCGGCTCAAGTAGTTCAATCGGTAATTCAACCTGTTGCAGCACCTCCTGTTACTGCGCAGGAGAATATACCTGGACCTCTTGAGCGTAACTATGTTCCCGTTACTAGCCCTATGGTTGGGACATTCTATCGGGCTCCGGCGCCAGAGGAGCCACCTTTTGTCGCTGTAAACGATCGTATTCGTACTGGTCAAGTGCTATGTATTATCGAAGCGATGAAATTAATGAATGATATAGAATCTGAAGTTTCTGGACAAGTCATGGAGATATTGGTCTCCAATGGAGAACCAGTCGAGTATGGACAGACATTGATGTGGGTTAAACCCGACTAGTCTTTATTGGTACATATATTCGCAAAATTGGATTATAAACAAAAGAGGAAAATTAAAAAAGGAAAAAAATATTAAGATTTTTAAAAAAGATCACAGCAAACCTGTTCCGACTGGCGATAATGTTAGCGTAGGTCCTCTGAGGTTTAGAATATGGTAATCTTCCTTGTTGCCGGCATTGTGAGTATAATTGCTCTGATCATGGGACTTGAGGCATTGATCTATCTGGAGGCGAAAAAATCTTAGTTTCTTGGTTTGAAATTTCCCAAGCCAGGCTTTTGCTAATTGGGAAAGCCTGATTTTGCCTTGACAGAAGAACTCAACTTTTATAGAGTGTTTAGAGAGATTTAGATTTTAGACTATCGTTACATGACCCCTTTAATCAAAGCAGGCTTCCTGAATTCTGAAATTTCACGTTACTGGGAATTGCTTCAAGTTTTAGTCAAGAGGAACATCAATACGAGATATAGGGGTTCGCTTTTGGGAGTTTACTGGTCTTTGATGACTCCCATTATTATGACTGGGCTGTACACAGTTATTTTTGGCACGACCTTTGAAAAATATTATGACAACTCAACTATTGAATATCTTCTAGCTGCTTTTACTGGTCTTGTAGTAATCAACTTTTACAATAGTTCGACATCTCAAGCCCTAGCTAGTATAGTGTTTAATGGCGCTCTGCTCAATAAGGTAAAGTTACCTCTGTCCATTTTTCCCCTTTCAATGATCGCCTCTAATGTCATTCAGTTATTCATGGGTCCACTGCCTCTATTGCTGATTGTGACTGCCGTGCGATCTCATATGAATCTGCTCAATATTCTGGCGCTACCTTTACCCTTGATTGCTTTGATCTTGGTGTGTACAGGAGTAGGTTTTGTTCTCTCTGCTCTCTATGTGTTTTTTAGGGACTTGTCCTATTTCTATGAAGTATTGTGCTTTGTGATCTGGATAGCCTCACCAGTGTTTTACCCGGCTATAATTGTGCCCGAAAGAGCTAGACAGTTTTTGATTTTAAATCCCCTTTTGCCCATTATCGAAAGCATCAGGCAAATTGCTCTATCTGGTCAGCTACCTGATTTATCTCTGATTGGGCAATCTTGGCTAAGTGGTATTATTATCCTTGTTTTGGGCTGGAGCTGTTTTCGGTTGTGGAAAGCCAACTTTATGGATCTTCTCTAAGAAAACAAAAACATGAGTTTAATTGTCCTGGTTGATGGTTACAATCTGGAGCTACCCCAGGGCACTGGAATCAAGACATATTCAGAGAATCTCCTAAGCGCTCTTAAGCATTTAGGCTATTCAACTACTGTATTGACAAGTCGCCAAATAAATCCACAAGAGCCTCTTGCTCAATATCAGCTACTCACAAAATATAAATGTTATAGAGTATCTAATCTTTTATTTAAAGGGTTGCGTATCAAATCGCAGTTTAAGATCAAGCAGCCCAATATAGATATTTGGCATGCAACCTACCCTTTGCCAATAACTATTAAAAATACATTAAAAATTACAACAATTCACGATTTAATTCCTCTCAAATTACCACATCTAACCTTAGACAACAAAAGATTTTTTAAAGAACTAATTAATATTTCCCTGCAAGAATCTCATTGTATAGTGACTGTTTCAGAAAGTACCAAAAAAGATATCATTGAGCTATTCAATTATCCAGAAGAGAAAATTCATGTTACTTACCAACCAACTATCTTTAGAAAAATTGATTCTACAAATAACAATATTCTAGAAAAATATCAACTTGAAAAAAATAACTATATCTTATTTGTTGGAGCAATTGAACCTAAAAAAAATGTCCAAAGAATAATAGAAGCCTATCAACAACTCAAATTGAAGCAGCCTCTGGTGATCATTGGTAAAAAAGCTTGGCTTTGGCAAGAAGAACTAAAAAACATCAATACATCCTCAGTTATTTTATTGGATTATGTAAGTAAACAGGAGTTGCAATATTTTTATCAAGGAGCAACTTGTTTTATTTTCCCATCCCTTTATGAAGGATTTGGACTTCCTGTCCTAGAAGCAATGAGTTTTGGCACTCCAGTGATTACTTCTAACATCTCATCTTTACCAGAAGTAGCAGGTGATGCTGCCTTATATGTAGATCCTTATAATACTCAAGATATTGCTGAAAAATTAAATTCTCTCATCAACAATAATGAACTGAGAGAGAAATTAGCCAAAGCAGCTCAGCAAAGGGCTAAGATATTCACTATGGAAAAATACCTACAAAAAATAGCCGAAATTTATCAAAACTTAGGAATATGAAGTTATGGATGATAATCAAGCCAAAATTGATGTCGATGAATTGATGAAGATGGTTCACCTGCAAATCGATCAACAAATTGATTCTACTAATAAATCTGACAGCATAAAGGTCAATAACTTTGCCCAAAAGAAATTGTTGCTCTCGCAAGTAAAAAAAATATTAAAAGTTGCTCAAGAGCGCTCAATAATCAGACAAAAATGGCCAGATAAACTCAGTCGTTTTCCCTTTAATATTACTCTGGTATTTAAGCCAATTATTTTGAAAGGTTTGGCCGCTCTTTTTAAAGATCAAAGAGAAATTAATCTCAGTTTAATAGGCGCGCTTAAATTATCATTAGAAGTCAATGAACAACTTCTCCAGGAAATAGAAACTATCAAAGCCAAATTAGAACATAATGGTTAAAATCAATCATGCTTAAAGTTGCTTTGGTGGTTCAGCGCTGTGGATTAGAAGTTAATGGAGGCGCAGAATTTCACTGTCTAAAAATTGCCCAGCGTATGTCTAAGTATTGGGATGTTGAAATTTTAACTACCTGCGCTTTGGATTACCTCACATGGGAAAATTTCTACCCACCTGGAACAACAGAAATAGCAGGAGTTAAGACCAGACGTTTTCGAGTAGATCGCTCGCGTAATCTTGAAGAATTTGCGGAGTTATCGCAAATTATAAGCTATCGTTTTCTAGAAACCTCACTAGAGGAAGAGGAAAACTGGATGAAGGCACAAGGACCATTCTCTAGCGATCTTCTAGTTTATCTTTGGCAGCAAAAAGATAACTATGATGCCTTTATTTTTTTTACCTATCTCTATGCAACTACCTATTTTGGACTTCCTCTAGTGGCAGATAAAGCATATCTTGTTCCCCTGGCTCATGATGAATGGTGTATTTATCTGAGTCTGTGGAAAGGTTTTTTTGCCCTGCCACAAGGTTTTATGTTTAATACCCAGCAGGAAAAATTTTTCTTAGAAACTCTTTTTCCCCATATCCATTGGTCAGGTTATGTCGCAGGACTAGCGCTAGAAAAACAGCTTTTAATTACTGAGGGCTTTGCCAATTATGGATCTTTTTTATTATATATCGGTAGGATCGATACATCTAAAGGCTGCCAAGAGCTTTTTAACAACTTTCTCGCCTATAAAGAAAAAGTTAATTCTCCCCAAAAATTAATTCTCCTAGGCAAGGCCCAAATCCCTATTCCTAAACACCAAGATTTGATCTACCTAGGTTTTGTGGATGAGCAAACTAAATGGAGCGCACTGGCATATTGTGATCTACTGATTATGCCATCACCTTATGAAAGTCTCTCCCTGGTGCTTTTGGAAGCATGGCAGATGAGTAAAGGAGTTTTAGTCAACGGCGAATGTGAAGTATTAGTTCAACAATGTCGCCGCTCAAATGGTGGATTATGGTACAGTAATCAGCAAGAGTTCATCTATCTTCTAGAGAGCATTCCTCAGGCAACCTGGAATCAACTAGGTAAACAGGGTAATACCTTTGTTGAGCAAAATTACCAATGGGACCAGATAGAGCAAAAATACCTAAACCTTTTGGGCTCAACAAAAGCGCTCTAGATAATGCTATCCTAATTAAGGACTATTTGTAGGGTTGTAGAGAGTATATTGGGAGAATTATGAAAGTTGGCGATCGCGTTCGTGTTACTGACTCTATTCTGGTTTATCATCATCCTCAGCATAAAAGCGAGCCCCTCAATCTACAGGGCTTAGAGGGTAATATTGTAAGTATTTTAAATGACTGGCAAGGCCGCGTCATCAGTCCCAATCTGCCTGTAATAGTAGAGTTTGAGCAAAAATTCAAAGTCCATCTGCGTGAGAATGAAATTGAAGTGATCTGATTATTTCTCTAGCTAGTGCTTCTAATTTAGAGAGCGCCTTAATAGAGCCATATATTAGATGAGCAGAGGCTTGAGGCTCTCTCAGCATAGCTAAAGCTAAAGCCAAACTATCGATTTTGCCATCACTTTTGATTGCGCAGTTGAGATCTGGAAGATCTTGTTGGCTATTATCACTGATCACCCTTAGAACGCTTACAGATTTTGTAGGATATAATTCAAGCACATGGTAGCTTTCCATATCTACTACTTGGGCATATTGGGATAGCTTTTGCTTTTGCTCACTATTGGCTATTAAAAGATCGCTGGTTAATCCTTGAACAGAAGTTATGGTATCAGCAAAAAAATTAGCGCAGGTCAGTTCTTTAGCTAGTACTCCTTGTTGATTCTGGTATAAAAAGCAGCTTTGGTAGCCGACAACGTCCCCTAATTGCAATTGTGCTGAGAGAGATCCTGCTACTCCCATTAATAATATTGACTCTTGTTGAATATTGTTTTTTTTAAGAACATCTATACAGGCTTTACCTATAGGAATGGGAATTACTTTAATAGAGCTACCTTTTATTCCTTTGAGCACTGCTTGATACTCCCTACCTTGAGGGACCAAAATTACTGGAAAACAGTTATTCATTTGAGCAACCACCAGAACTTACCAACTCCAAAGACAACGCATAAAACTAGTACTATAATCAGTAAAACAATAAAAAAGATTATAAAAGCATAGTCTACTCCACTCAATTTAGATTCACTTAAATAAGTACGATTGTTGTCTCCAGAGAAAGCCTTTGTTTGTAAGACTATTTCCATCTTTTGAGATTTTACCATTGCATTTAAAATCAAAGGGATAGCAATCGCAGCATAAACCCTTGCCTTGCGCAGCAGTCCCATTTTCTCAATTGACAGACCTCTGAGTTTTTGGGCATCAATGATACCTTCTAATTCTTGGGCTAATAATGGAAATAATCGCAAGGTTGAAGAAAAGATAAAGACAATTTTATAGGGCACTTTTATTTTAGTTAGTCCGACAATCATTTGATTGAGATCGGTTGTAAAAATCCCCAAAGGAATGACAAAAATCATAGTAAGTGTTTTAAAAATAACACTCAATCCATACAGTATTCCCTCTAAAGTAAGGTTAAAACCTTTGATTGAGAGCAAAGCTGTCAGTTCGCTTTTGTTAGTTAAAACCTTTACTTGTTCTACATTAAAAAAGCCCATCGTGAGCAACAAAAACAAGTAAAAAGGCAACATGAATTTTAAAATATTTGCCAAATAATTTAGTTTAATCCCTGAAAATAAACAAGCTAAAACCACCAAAATAGTAAGTATTCCAGAAGTAATTGGACTTTCCCAAGTAAAAGCAATCAAGGTGATCACTATAACCATGACTAATTTGCTGCGAAAATCCAACCGAGAGATTAAGGAGTTTTTTTGTGTAGCTTGCCAAAGGGAATTGTACATAGAGTTTATTTAAAGGTCAAAACTGGCAGCAATTTCCGCTGAAGTTAACAAAGGAGAAGAAATACCCGAAAGACTAGCTAGCTTTTGAGCTAACAATACTTCTTGTGGTGGAACTAGATAGGTTTTGGCTAAAATTTCACTCTCATGATAGGCTTGGCGAATTGGCGCATCAAGAAGGATTCTCCCTTGCCCCATTACTACCACTCTTTGAGCATATTCAGCCATCAGATAAAGGTGATGGGTGATGACTATAACAGTTTTACCCATTTGATGTAACTGGCGGGTCATCTCCAAGATGGCTTTAGCGCCTTGATAATCCTGCCCAGTAGTAGGCTCATCAAATATGATAATTTCAGGATCCATTGACAAAATAGCAGCAATTACAACCCTAGCGCGATCTCCTTTAGAGAGTGAGAGCGGGTGAAGGTTTCTAGCCTCTAATAAGCCCATACTCTCAAGAGCTTGACATGTCTTTTCTTTGATCTCCTTGGCAGGGTAACCAAGATTAGTAAGGGCAAAAGAAACTTCCTTTTCGACAGTAGAGTTAAAAATCTGATTGTCAGGATTTTGTGCTACATAGCCAATAGAAAGTGCCAGCTCACTAGTAGAGAGATTCTCTAGAGAAATTCCTTTAAGAGAAACACTTCCTTTGATAGGGCTAAGCAGCTTGAGAAAATGCTTTACCAATGTAGTCTTACCCGCTCCATTTTGGCCAATAATTAGCAAGTATTCACCAGAGCAAATATCTAAAGAAATATTTTTTAAAGCTTCGGTTCCATTGCTATGGGTATAAGAGAGGTTTTCTGCCTTTAGAAGAATATTGGAATTGGGTGATGGGGAATCTTGCCAAACAGGCTGATGATAGTAACTAGTTAGACTAGGTAAAATAGCTAAACCTGCCTCAAGGGTGACCGGAATTTTTTCTAAAGTTATACCACGGCTATTAATTGCCCAAAAAGTCTTGGCTACTTGAGGAGCGCGCAGGGAAGCTCTTTCTAATTGTTCGACTTGAGAGTAGATTTGATTTGGGCTGCCAATGGCGCTGATTGCTCCTGCTTCTAATATAGCCAGGCGATCTGCTTGCTGAGCCATCTCTTCAGCGGCATGAGAAACCATAACAATTGTCATACCCAGGATGCGATTTAGCTCTTTAACCGTAGCAAATACTTCCTGTGAACCAACCGGATCAAGTTGAGAAGTTGGTTCATCTAGGATTAAAAGTGCAGGCTGAAGCGCTAAGGCGGAGGCAATCGCCAATCTTTGTTTTTGCCCTCCAGAAAGTTCATTAGGCTGTTTTTTTTCCATTCCCTCTAGGCGAACTGCAGCCAAAGCTCTCGCAATACGTGCCAAAATTTCCTCTCTAGGTAAGCACAAATTTTCCAAGGTAAAAGCTATCTCATTTTCGACTGAAGTTGCCAATAATTGGGTTTCAGGATCTTCAAAGACTGCCCCAACATAGCGGGATAATTTACTAACTGGATTAGTAAGAGTATCAAGTCCAGCAACCTCGGCATAGCCAAAAAAACGTCCACCATAAAACTGTGGCACAATGCCATTTAGAACTAGAGAAAGTGTCGTTTTACCTGCGCCAGTAGGTCCAATAATTCCCAAAAACTCGCCTTTATAAATATCTAGGGAAATATTTTTTAGTACTAAATCTTGGCAGTTTTCATAAAGATAAGAGACTTTGTCTAATTTGGCGATAATTTCCATACTCTTAATAAATTGCCTCTGCTGATCTTACTAGAGAGATTGCTCTCAAGCCGGCAATTACCCCAGTGCCAATAGCAGATCCAACAAGTGAGCGAATTAAATTTTCAAAAGGAATAATAGGAATCAAAGCTAGCCATACTTCTTTGGGCCAGTTAAAAATAGAGTAGGTAATGGTTGCTAAACATAGATGTGATAAGCCACTGGCAATCCAAGTACCACCAAATAAACCTAAAGCAACTAAAGCTAAGTTAGAATCACCTATCCAACGGGCAAACCTTCTGCGAGTAGGTAAAACAAACAATAAAAAACTAGATAGTTCAATAAAGTTTCCGGCAAGAAAAATATTTACAGGAATGCCATTTTGAACAATTGCCCTATTACCGTAAATATAAAATGCTAATAAAAACAAAACTATCAAAAATAGCCAACTGCCTCTTCGACCTTTGCCATAGATCATAATTCCAGCTATGAAACTAGATACAGTGGCACCTAAAACTGAGACAATCGGTATTCCTGCAGTATAGGGAGCTAAAAATGCGCCGACCATACTGCCTATTGCGCTAGCTATGGACCCGCCAATTGGTCCTAATAGCCAACCAAGCAAAGGGAAAACTCCTTGGCTCAAGGGCATACTTCCACCTGAACCAAGCACAATAGAAAAAGGAATAAAAGAAAGTGCAGTTACAATCGCAGAGAGCACCACTATATAAGCTATAGGAGCTCCATCGATTGATGAGCTATTGACAATTTTTACCTGTCTTTCTTCGCCTTCAGGTATAACAGTCCAAGGCATCTTGATTAGGCGGTTTAGGTAAATTTATAAAGACAATCCCAACTTGAGACCTAATACTATATGGGCAACTAATACTACAGCTATCAGACTGCCTATATAGGCATGAGAACTTCTTAAGAAACCTTTTAAGCCAATAGCAGCCAAAGCAGCATTAATTGAAAGAAGAATAATAGCCAATGAACCAGTCCAAAAATGAGGACTTTCTAAAATAGGCTGTTTTTGGATCACCAAAGATAGAACTCCGCCTGTATAGCCCATAGCAATGAAAAGAAACATCAAAGGGGCTACTTTGCGGTGCTCAGTAAAGCTTTGGATTGCCTCTTGACTTTCTGGAGTGCTAGTTCTACCTCGCCATCCTGTATAGACGACATAGCTGCCCATAAAAAGCACAACGATCCCCATCATCAGGGGATGGCCCCAATGCACAATCGGCTCAGGTGTACCTAAACCTCGAAACCAAGCAGCAAGTGGTTCTAAACTATGACTAAGTTGTTCACCCATTTTAGTTAATTTAATAATTTATTAAGTATCATAATCTATGTTAAGTCACAAATATAGAATTTGTCGAGCAGAAGCGTTGACATATCCAAAAACATTCAATATAATTAAAAAACTGACAATTGCGGACATAGCTCAGCTGGTAGAGCGTCACCTTGCCAAGGTGAATGTCGCGCGTTCGAATCGCGTTGTCCGCTTTTTTCTAAATAAATATAATTTGGACTTATATAGGACAGCTAGATAGTTTAAACGATATCCTAGGAAGTAGTTTTTACACTCTAAGCGTGAGATCCTTAAAATCATTAAAAATAGATCACAATAACGATTACCCATGTCCCTGTCGCAGACAGGGAAGGATCAAGCCTATCTATTTAACCGAAGCTTTTGGCTGTGACCTTTGTCAGCAGATTTTTGCCCTGGAAGAGAATGGGAATATAATAGAGCAGGTAACTTCGGTTTATCCATATAAAAAAGGATGGTGTTGGAACGGCAAAGCTTGGGTATCTGCCGGCAAAACTACAGCAAGATTGTTTTTTTGGCCTTTGTTTCCCTTATTTGTTGTATTTATAGCAATTCTTGTTCTGCATTTTCACTCAGGTAATAGCTCTTATTTATTGGTTCTAATCCCCTGGCTCATTGGTGCAACATTCTGGGGAACCTTGATTATTGTTGCCTTGTGGATCATCTATCGATAGTTTTTTGAATATATTATATGTCCAGTGAGATTATTCCCTCTAAGGTCAGACAGTCTAACAGCGCTTTTCTTGAGCTAAGCAACAGGCAAGGCAGAGAACGAAGTCAAGCTGTTAAGTATATGGCCAAAGCCTTAAAAGAAAATATCCAATCTATTCTAGAGTCCAATACTCTTGATTTGGAAACTAGCAGAGAAACAGCGGAATCTGAATTGATCTTGGAATGGTTAAAGCTTACACCTGAGCGAATTGAATCTACAGTTGAGATTTTAGAGAGAATTGCGGAACTGCCCGATCCACTCCAGCAGGTTATGGATGCCCCCTATCAACTCAATCCCTCGCAAACCTATTGCCAGAGAATGCCATTGGGAGTAATCGCTTTAGTTTACGAGTCATTTCCCGAGTTGGCAGCCATAGCCGCGGGACTGTGCTTAAAAAGTGGCAACAGTTTAATTCTGCGAGGAAATTCTAGCTCGCACTATTCCAATGTTATGATTGCCGAGATATTGCGCGGTGCTATTGAAGATTGCGGACTTCCTGGTGAATGCTTACAACTTCTCCCTAGTGATGAAGGCGGTTCAATAAAAGAGTTAGTTAGCCAAGATCAGTATGTGAATCTGGTGATTCCCTATGGTCGCCCTAGCCTGATTAGCAATGTTATTCAACAGGCAACAGCACCAGTGCTAAAAACTGCAATGGGCAACTGCTATTTGTACTGGTCTGATAGCGGAGATCTAGAGCTCACCAGATCAATGATTCTTGATAGTCATGCTAGTGAACCAGATCCTGTAAACGCTATTGAGAAAGTCTTGATTAACAGGAAACACAACAATCAAACCCTAGCCCATTTATTCGGAAGCCTCATAGAGAATGGATTTGAATTACGCGGTGATCCTGAAATAGTAGAACAATTTTCTGACTATTTGTTTTACTCTGTCAGAGAAAGTGAATGGCAAAAATCCTACCTATCTAAAACAGTTGCCTTCAAGTTTGTTGATAACCTTAAAGCAGGAATAGAGGTAATTAATAGATTTAGTAGTGGACATGCAGACTGTTTAGTTACTGAATCCTACCAAGAAAGTAGACAATTTGCGATGGATGTAGATAGCGCCTTGGTTTACATCAATACCTCATCGCGCTTTACAAGAAACCCCCCTCAGGGGGATTCAGTGTTTTTAGGTATTTCCAACCAAAAAGGCTATAGAAGAGGTTTAATTGGGCTAGATACCCTGACAACTGTAAAACAAGTTGTCCAAGGTATCAGCTAGGATTGCTTAGGAAAAACAGCCAGTAGCAATGGAATAACCACCACAGCCATAACTGGGTTTGGTATAGTCATAACATGGTACGCCAGAAACCAAATTGCCACCACCACAGAAACCAGCTTCTCCAAACTGGAAGGATACATTGCTAATTTTGGTAGAAGCTCCAACCCCTGGTGCTGCTACGACGAAAGTTGCAGAACCGAGAGTCACTGGGTTGTGTTTGAGGATAGAAGAGCCGGCATTTCTATAAAGACCATTGTTATCTGGACCAATGATCCATTCCTTGCTGTCGGTTGAATTAACTTTAAAGGAGTTTCCTTTTTGGCTAGCTGCCCAAGAAGTTAAAGGATCGCTGACTCCAGCGGTATGAGCTCCACCAGCGCTAATAGTACTAATATAGCCATTTTTCGCACTTGTAACAGGAGTATAGCTACCAGAACCTGACCAATTGTAAGATGAGCCACAGCCATAGGAACTACTCCCAATAGAGAAATTAAATCCACTAATTAGTTGAGAATCCTTGCTTGGGTTTTTGATATTGTCAGTGACTGTGACGACAATTGCATCTTTAATGATGGTAAAGTCGGCCTCAGCCAATGAATCCTTACTATTACAATAGGTACTAGGAGCTTCAAAGCAGGCAGAGCCAAGAGCATCAGGCATTTTGACATCAAGCACCAAAGGCTGAGCAGTTGGAGGTACTCCACCAGGAGATAAAACCACAGCAGCACTCTGACCCCAAGTAGGAGTAAAGTTGCTACCATTGGTTTTGGCAAGAGCAGCTAAACTATCAGCTAAGCCTTGGTCATATGCAGGGAGGTATTGAGTAAAAGCAGGGTTGTTTGAACCTGCACCATAGGCCAATTCCCAGATAGCTAGTTGTGTAGTTCCAATAGAATAATAATTGCCACCATAGGTATAGCCACCACTTGAGCCACCTGTGACATTGGCTAGAGTAGTTACATTGTTGAAGATCCACAGCTGGGTTTACCAGTAGCTAAAGGGGTATTTTTCCAGTCATCAGCATTTAAATTGAAATCTGCTGTAGCTGGAAGTATCGCATTGAGAAAACCTTGCAGTGAAGCAGCCATGATATTTTATTATCCTCAAAAAATAGTTTAAGAGATATTACGGACAAAAGCTTTATTTCTTTTGTATAAACTCACTATGTACGTAATTATACGTAATTTTAAGTTAATTTTTATAAAATATGCAATATTATGCAACAAAATAAAAATTTCTATATACTCTCATTGCACTAAAGATGCTGCATGATTTGACGGATTTTTTGAGCGATAATGAATCGATTGATTCGACAGTTAGCTACTATTACCAAGCCAGAAATTTCAAAACTGGTCAACTTTTACAACTACCACGCACCAAGCTAGCAGAAAAAATCGCCCATGGATTGATGCGCAATTTAGCCAGCAATAACGAAGTAGAGGGCAAAATGTATGGTGTGCTCTTAGTAGAGACACATTATGGTGAGCAAAAAGTTTTAAAGGCAGTTTCAGGCCTAGCTCCAACTTCAACAGATTGGGTGCCTTCTATTCCAGGGCGCGCTCAAGTTGCTGAGGCTGAACGCTCTAGCTTGAAGGCTCTAGAGCAAATCAAGCAAAAATTAAAAGACTTTCAATCTCTTCCCCAAAAGAAGGAATATCTCAAATTGAGCCAGTACTATCAAGAGCAAATAGAGGCTCTAAATTTTACTCATGCTCAAAACAGGCAGCTAAGAAATAAAACCAGAGCACTTACACCCAACCAACAAGCTCTAGAGCAACTCGAGCAAGATAGCCGAGCTGAAACTAGAGCCAAAAAACAACTCAAGCAGCAAAGAGATAGCGTTTTAAGACCACTTGAGGCAATGATTAACCAGGCAGATGAGCAAATAAAGCAACTTAAACAAAAGCGTAAATTCATCTCCTCTAATTTACAAAACCAGCTCTATCAAGCATATCGGCTCAACAATTTTCAGGGAGAATCTCTCTCATTAGATAGCTGGATGCCCATACCGACCGGCACTGGCGAATGCTGCCTGCCCAAATTACTACATTACGCTGCAGTAAATAGGCTAAAACCTCTATCTCTAGCTGAATTTTGGTGGGGATCTTCTCTAAGAGGTAAAGTAAGTGGTCAATTTTATGGCGCTTGTTTGGAAAGATGTCAACCTTTGCTAGGCTTTTTACTATCAGGTATTAGTAATATTGATCTGCCTATTGTTTATGAAGATCCTTATTTACTGGTTGTTGATAAACCAAATGGCTTATTATCGGTACCTGGGCGCTACAGCACAAGCCAAGATAGTGTGGAAAATCGCCTGAAACTCTACTATGGTGAGGGACAATTTGTCAAAGCTGTCCACCGCTTGGATCAAGATACTTCCGGAGTAATTGTCATAGCCAAAGATCCTGTTACCTATCAAATATTACTCAAGCAATTTGCCTCCAGAGAAATTACAAAGATCTATGAAGCTGTATTAGATGGTGTAACAGCTATTGAGCGAGGTACTATTGGATTGCCTCTTTGGTCTGATCCTTTAAATCGTCCTTACCAGAAAGTTGACTGGGAATTAGGTAAACCCAGCATTACTCATTTTCAACTGATAGCTTGTGATGGTTTGCGCTCCAGGCTAGAGTTAATCCCAGAGACTGGCCGTACCCATCAATTACGAATGCACGTGATAGCAGGCTTAGGTGCGCCTATATTGGGAGATAGACTCTATGGTAGCCAAAATCAAAAAGGCAGACTTTATCTTCATGCCAAAAAAATTTGCTTTCAACATCCTCAACTAGCTGATAAATATCTCCACTTGCAATCAGATGTTCCCTTCTAATTTAAGAAAATATATTAGCTAAAATAGCTCCCGAAGCAGATTTAGCCTATCTTGCAGAGAATGAAAATCTCAGAGAAAGGCTCGGTATTGACTCGATGGAGATTATTAAGCCTCAAGGATATGCTGCTTTGTATGGAGTCTCGAGCTCCTTGAAATGGTTAGACAACCATATGACACAAACGCACTAAAATAAGTATAGAATTTAAAAAATTATGCAAATATTACAAATATTAGATGATGGGAAGACATCTGCTTTTATCTAAATATCTCAGTTTGTTTCTAATTGTATCTACATCATTAAGTTTTCAAGTCAAAGCACAAAGTAAAAATTCTACTTCTGCTTCGTTAAGTCCAAATACAACCTCTTGGACTAACTGGATTCCTCTAGTTTCTCTAGTAATATCATTTGTAGCTTTAGCAGTAAGTTTAATAAACACTTTTAGTCCTGCAGATATTAGATTTTTAGTAGCAAAAGTTGCGTTTTGTTACTTTGTCTTTGATACAAAAGATGGTGCAAATAAAAAACAATTGGATTTGTCATACCAATAACTTTTTATAATTCAGGTGCACAAAATGGAATAGTTTATAAAATTTTAATATCCATTACTAAGGATAATCAGAATTATGATGAGATTCCATGGACTGCCTTTATAGATTATCAAAATGAAGAATTTAAAACCAAAGATGTAGCTCAACCTATATTAGTATTTGGAAAAACATCAAAAAATGTTTACATTAAATTTGAAACTATTACTAAAGAAATAGACCAATTTCTTCCTATCGACACCGAAAGTCATACACTAATACTGAAAGTATGGACAAAGTTAGAATTTGAAAAAAGTTCTCAACTTAAAAAGACAATTGTTTTTAAATTCCCACCAGAAGTAGTTGAAGCGAACAAGAATAAGCAAAAATCCGACAATTATATTGCAATAGAGATGGATCAAAGTAATTTAGATGCTGGATCTCGGGCAAAAGATAGTTTTGAGAGCTCGATTAAAAACGCCAAAGAAATGTAAAAAGTTTATTCTATAATAAATATATTCATGAATCAAGGTGATTTCAGAAAAATAGACTTGTGTCTAAGGATGTTTTTATGTCAATATCTCCAGAGCCAAATAAGCCGATTAAGATTAGCATTAGCCCCTTTAATCCACTTGCCAATGATGCTATAAGTATTATCAAAATTGCTGGACAAGAAAAAGACACTACTTTGCCAGCTCATAAAAGACGCCTCATCCACAGAAGCACTAAGTTCGCTAGGCATCACAAAATACACAAGATAGCCTTTAATTGAAGCTAATTAAAAATTTTCAAACTTCCCTATAGCAACTAACAGTGTTAGTCTTAATAACTAAACACTGTTAATGATTGCATCATAGGAAAGTATGAGAAAAAGAAAAGATAGAAAAGATATTGATGTTATTTCAGAGAAGATCGATGAGCGTGTAGTAACTATGATCAGGGTAATTGGCTATTTCATCTTAGCCTTAACATTATTAGGATTTCTCAACATACTCATACCACCTAAATTTTTTAAGCCAATTTGGGAATTTCAAGCCATAGGTCAACTGGTTGATCAAGTCTGGGGACTTTTGATTGCCTTTGCAATGATCTTCTTTTTTAGAGAGGGCATTGACATTAAATACAGTACTTCTCGAATCTTGAGTATCTTATCTTGGCTGGCTTTGATTCTGGGAATTTTCTACTTTATCCTAGTTCCTCTAGCGATCTTTGACTTTGTTAAAATTAGCCAGAACATAAAAAGCAACAATACAGTACAGGTTGCTCAGCTCAATACCAATATAGAAAAAGCCCAGCAACAGATCGCCCAGTCCACCTCAGCCCAAGAACTTTTTAACTTAGCGCGCAGAGTCAATCCAGAAGCTATCAATGGCTTAGATCCAAATAATATCGATCATCTTAAAGGACAGCTCAAAAATGAACTGCAAACCTTACAGATAAAGCTCAATAAGGAAAACTCTAGCAATTTCAAGGATCGAATGATAGGTTTATATAAAAAAGCCTTTAATAATCTTATTGGAAGTATATTATCTGGTACTTGTCTTGTGTTGATTTGGCGCTTTACCAGATGGGCAAGGTTATTTTACGAAGAGTTTAATACTTAATAATCTTCGCCAGAATCGAGTTTGGATTCTAGAGCAATCTGTAGGGTCCGGGGTAAATTGCTGAAAAAATCATAGCCTGTGAGTCGCTCTATTTCTTTGACTGTGGTGATATAGCGAAATTTACCGGTTTCATCTTTATTATTCCAATAGTTATCCAATGTCCCCATCTCCTGCTTCATTGCTACAGCAATTACCCTAGCTTGATTTGTGATATCTTTGATGCCCAAACCAGGACGATCTAGTACTAAAATTATCTTCCAGCAGATAGCCGGCACAGTGATATCTAGAGCTGAATCATAACCGGCAAAAGAAAGTACCTTTTTGCCATCAGCATTTTCTCCACCAATACCAGCTCCCCCAGCGATGATATAGAGCTGTTTGCCATTTTTGGCTAACTTGCGGGCATATTTTTCCAAAGTTTCCCAAGGGCCACGGTTAATATCGCGAGTTTGGGGAATAATGTTAGTCATGGCAAAAGTTGCGCAGTTATCGATGCGTGAATTACTGCGATCACCTGATGGGATCAAATGACCACGATCAAAACCACTACCCCGGTAATCAGTAGGCAAAACAGGAGAAATCGCAATTGGCAAATTGCCATCTATGTTAAAGCGATCCTTGCGAGTATTCCCTCTACAACGGTCAAATTTTCCTAACCAAGACTTGTTGAGCTCCCAGCTAACCCAGTTGGCAATAGATTTATCTTGATTGTAGGAAAGCGCATATTGCGATTTGATCATCAGATAATTATTCTTGGAGCGCAAACTAGTAACAGCGCCAGAAGGGTTACCCAGTAGCATCTGCGGACTACTAGAAACAAAAGAATAACTAGCTTGTGGCGGTAGAATTAAAACCAAGCAAAGGGTAACTAGAACAACGCCAACAAATTGTCTATATCGTTGCACTATAGTTTTCAACCGCTTGCTTCATTTTTTCAAGAACATTTTCACTTTTGAGCAAACCAAGATCTCCCTGGCTGCGAGTTCTAATACTCAAAGATTGTGATTCTATTTCTTTGGCTCCTATTACCGCCATTACAGGGATTTTTTGGATTTCGGCATTGCGAATTTTCTTAGGTAGTCTTTCGCCACTAGTATCTACCTCCACTCTGATTCCTTGAGATTGCATTGAATTTGCGATAGTTTGGGCATATTCTAAATGCTCTTCATTGACTGGCAGCAATCTAGCTTGAATTGGTGCTAACCAGAAAGGAAAATCTCCAGCATATTCTTCAATCAAAATACCAATTAATCTCTCTAGTGAACCAAAAGGCGCTCTATGGATCATCACTGGTCTTTCTCGATTACCTTCAGTGGTGATATATTCCAAATCAAACCGCTCTGGCAGATTGTAATCCACTTGAACCGTACCAAGTTGCCACTCACGCTCTAGAGCATCTTGGAAGATAAAATCTAGCTTAGGTCCATAAAAAGCCGCCTCTCCTGGAGCTTCAAAATATTCCATATCCATCGCTTTAACGGCTTTGCGAATAGCATTTTGAGCCTTTTGCCAAACTTCATCTGAGCCAATATATTTATCAGAGCCTTCTTCGCGAAAACTCAATCTTGCTTTGAAATTGGCAAGCCCCAAAGCTTTAAAAACCGAGAGAATCAAATCTACAACCTTGAGAAATTCATCATCTAGCTGGCCAGGGGTGACAAATAAGTGTGAATCATCCACTGTAAAGCCCCTTACCCTAGTTAATCCACCTAGCTCTCCTGATTGCTCATAGCGATAAACCGTACCAAATTCAGCTAGTCTAACTGGTAATTCCCGGTAAGAGCGCAGTTCACTTTTATAGATCTGTATATGAAAAGGGCAGTTCATTGGTTTAAGTACAAAACCCTCTTCCTCTGCAGCAGCTTCGGCATTATCAGACATCAAGGGAAACATATCTTCTTTGTACTTTTGCCAATGGCCAGAGGTCTTAAAAAGATCTACTCGGGCAATATGGGGAGTGGTCACTGGAAGATAACCTCTTTTGATCTGCTCTTTTTTGAGAAAATCTTCCAGCAAAGAGCGCAGTATCGTTCCTTTTGGAGTCCAAAGAGGTAAACCTGGTCCAACTATATCACTGAAAATAAAAAGACCTAAATCCTTACCAATTTTACGATGATCTCTTTTGATTGCCTCTTGCTTGCGTCTTTTATATTCAATAAGTTGGTCTTCATTTTCCCAAGCTGTACCGTAAATTCGCTGTAATTGGGCACGCTCAGAATCTCCTCTCCAGTAAGCTCCTGCTACTGATTCCAGCTCGATGGCTTTAGGGTCAATTTCTGCTGTATTTTCTAAATGTGGACCAGCACAGAGATCCCACCATTTATCACCTAAATGATAGATAGTGATAGGCTCATGAATACTATCTAGAATTTCTAATTTGTAGGGTTCTTTGATAGCCTTGATTCGCTCTTGAGCTTGCTCTCTGGTGACCTGCTCGCAAACTAGAGGCAGTTTTTGATTGATGATCTTGATCATTTCTTTTTTGATTGATTTGAGATCCTTTTCGCTTAGCGGCTCAGCTAGATCAAAATCATAGTAAAAACCTGTTTCAGTCCAAGGGCCAATTGTCACTTGCGCATTGGGAAACAGTTTCTGTACAGCCATAGCCATGATGTGCGAGGTGGTATGGCGTATTTTTTTGAGTTTTTCAGATTCACTGGTTTTGGGAAGTTTGATCTGCTTCTCTAGTTGGGCGTCGTTGCTGGACATATTGGGGTGAACTTTTTCTATCAGTGTTATTTATTGTACCTTGGGCCCAATAGAATTAAAGACTGATTTGAAAGACTAATGGAAAAAATATTAAAGCCTCTCAATAAAACCACTAGCTAGAATGTATAGTACCTCGTGCAAATAGGTATTAATAATCACTGTGTTAGAATCTTCGACTCTCAATCTTAAGCCTGTCTTTGTTCTTCTGTTTGTCACCATAGGTCCAATCAAAACCATTGTGCCATTTCTTACCCTGAGTGCGGGAAATGATGTCAAATTTCGTACTAAATTGGCTCTGGGAGCAACAATAGCATCTAGTTTAATTGTTTTATTGCTGTTTGTAGTTGGCTCTCTAATTGTTCAAAAGTGGGGAATTTCCTTCGATGCCATCACCCTTACCGGTGGCATTGTTCTTTTTTTACTTTCTCTACAGGTGATGATCAAAACTGGTGAGACAACTATTGAAAAAACAGATAATCTCTCAATGGGTATGTTAATCTCGCGCTTGATTATTCCGACTATTATTAGCCCTGCCGGGGTTACAGCAATTCTGGCTCTTTCGGTTATCAGTCAAGATAATCAAAATTTTTCTCGAATGATACTCTATTTGCTTTTATTAATAATGCTGCTGAATATGATCTCGATGCTACTAGCCAAAAAACTCCTATCATTGTTTACAGTTGCTGGCTTAAGAGTAATCGGCTGGGTGTTTGCTGTATTGCAGGCATCTCTAGGGATACAAATCATTCTCAATACCCTGAGAAGACTTAATATCTTAGCAATACAATAACTAATTATTTATTTATAAAATTACAAAGGTGAAACCCGAACAGCGCAAATTTATTGAGCCACGTTGGCCCATAGTAATCACAATTCTAATAGCATTAGTTCTTATAAGAATGCTTCCTGAGAGAATCAGGATTTTCCCAATTTGGCTTGTCTATTCATATCTCACTGTAATGATTATCTGCATATTTGCAGTTCCCATCAGTAGGGGTAAGCTCATTTGGAGAACTACCGAAAAAAGAGTTATGTTGCTCTTTTGTATCTTATCTGAATTTGCCAACTTGATCTCCTTGGGGTATCTGATTCGGGAGATGATAATTCGCTCTAAAGACGTAAGTGGGCTGGAGTTACTTACCTCTAGTGTTTCTATCTGGATTATTAATGTATTGGCTTTTTCTTTGATTTATTGGCAGTTGGATCGCGGTGGACCAGAAGCTCGCCACAATAACAATTCACTTATACCTGAGTGGCTATTTCCTCAAGATAGCATTGATGAATATAAAAATTGGAAACCAGTTTTTGTAGATTATCTTTTTCTCTCCTATACCAGTGCCACAGCCTTTAGCCCAACAGATGTTCTTCCCCTGAGCTCTAGATCCAAATTATTGATGATGCTCCAGAGTACCATTTCGTTAGTTACGATAGTTGTGGTAGCTTCTAGAGCA
The DNA here is from genome assembly GCA_903887375.1 of uncultured cyanobacterium. Lineage (GTDB taxonomy): Bacteria > Cyanobacteriota > Cyanobacteriia > Cyanobacteriales > Microcystaceae > CAISPN01. Next base: position 10,155 of record CAISPN010000121.1, on the reverse strand, counting down.
ATCAATATTTTGGGAGGCTGAGAGAGACTATCTATTTAAACCGAAGTTAGGGTTTTATCTTCTGCATTAGCCTCAGGGGAATTGGCTTCTGAAGGCGGAACTGCTTGCCAAAATAGAGGAAGGTAATCGGCAAATTTTTCCAAAATCAAGCGCCCCTTGGGACTGCCTGTTCGCTCAACATGATTACTAATCAACTCTTGGAGTTGAGCAATACCAGAAGGAGCAGTGACAGGCTGAATTTTAATAATTTCACTATTGATTTTTTCTGGGAAATTACCCTGCTCATCGAGGAAGTAGGCAATACCGCCAGTCATACCAGCTCCGACATTGCGACCCACAGCGCCGAGGACAACAACCACACCGCCAGTCATATATTCACAGCAGTGATCTCCGGCTCCTTCAATGACCGCCTTGGCTAGAGAATTTCGCACAGCAAACCTTTCACCAGCTCGCCCATTGGCATAAAGCACTCCACCAGTTGCGCCATAAAGGCAGGTATTGCCTATGATTACATTTTCAGATGCCTGGTAGGCAGCTTCTTGATGTGGAACTATAATGATTTCACCACCATGAAGACCTTTGCCCACATAGTCATTAGCCTCACCTTCAAGAATCAATTTAATTCCAGGCAAGCTGAAAGCACCAAAGCTCTGTCCAGCAGAACCTTTAAATTTGAGGGTTATCTCACCAGAAAAACCGGTATTGCCGTATTTTTTAGCAATTACTCCAGAAAGACGAGTTCCCACTGTCCGATCAGTATTGACAATACTGTACTGCTTACTAATGACTTCTTGTTTTTCGATAGCCTGGATAATTGCTGGATCAGAGAGAATTTTATCATCTAGAACTTCTCCATTTTCATGTACTGGTCCATGTTCAAGCCAAGAGCGATCCTGCTTGACTGGTGGCAGTTTGAGCAGACAATCTAGGTTGAGACTGCTGGTTTTGACAAGTTGAAGATTCTCTCTGGTTTTGAGAAGATCGCTTCTGCCTACTAATTCTTTTAGGCTACGGTAACCCAACTGAGCCAAAATAGAGCGCACTTCTTCGGCTACAAAATAGAAGAAATTGACCACATTTTCGGGAATTCCCTTGAAGCGCTGGCGCAAACTTTCTTGCTGGGTTGCTACTCCAACTGGACAGTTGTTGGTATGACATACTCTGGCCATAATGCAGCCTTCAGCGATCATAGAGATAGAACCAAAGCCAAATTCTTCTGCCCCCATTAAAGCGGCCATGACAATATCCCAGCCCGTTTTTAAGCCACCATCAGCCCGCAGAATTACACGGTCTCTGAGCTGATTTTCCAATAAGACCCTATGAACTTCAGTCAGTCCTAATTCCCAAGGCGCGCCAGCATGCTTGATCGAGCTCAAAGGAGAAGCGCCCGTTCCACCATCATGTCCAGAAATCTGGATGATGTCGGCATTAGCTTTGGCTACACCGGCTGCAATAGTACCGATACCAATTTCGGCTACCAATTTGACAGAAACCTTAGCAGCAGGATTAATCTGATGCAGGTCAAAAATCAATTGGGCTAGATCTTCGATTGAATAGATATCATGATGTGGTGGTGGTGATATTAAATCCACTCCAGGCTTGGAGCGTCTTAACATGGCAATATAAGGGCTAACTTTTTTGCCAGGTAACTGTCCACCTTCTCCTGGTTTGGCTCCTTGGGCCAATTTGATTTCAATCTGATCTGCGCTCATGAGATATTCTGGAGTAACTCCAAAACGACCAGAAGCTACTTGTTTGATTGCAGAACGGGCACTATCGCCATTGCGCAAACCATTGAGATGAGGAAATGTGCTGCTTTTTCCTTGAGAATCTACATCATCTAGGAGATTATAGCGCTTGGGATCTTCGCCTCCTTCGCCAGAATTAGACTTACCACCTATGCGGTTCATGGCAATAGCTAAAGTCTCATGAGCTTCGCGTGAGAGAGCTCCTAGGGACATACCACCGGTGCAAAATAGCTTGATGATTTCTTCCACTGACTGCACCTGATCCAAAGAAATAGGTTGCGAATCACTATTAAACTCCAAAAGATCTCTTAAGGCAGTAGCCGGTCTTGCTTGAAGATATTGCCGATAGTGCTCATAGTGGTCATAACCAGCACCATCTTTATAGGCAGCTACAGCCTTGTGCAGATGTTTGGCCATCTCTGGTGAATTCATATGATATTCACCACCATTGCGATAATTGACAAAACCGTAGTTTTCCAGTTTTTTCTGGCTGAGCTCAGGGTAAGCCTTGGAATGGAAAGTGACTATTTCATGGGCTAAATCTTCAACGCTCAGTCCGCCAACTCGCGAAGTAGTTCCACTAAAGGCAATCTCTATAAGCTCTCTACCTAAGCCAATGGCTTCAAAAATTTGAGCGCCATGATAAGAGGTAAGTAGAGAAATTCCCATTTTGGAGAGAATTTTGAGTAAACCGGCTTCAACCCCCTTGCGGTAGCGAGTCAAAGCAACCTCTAGTTCTATGGCTTCTAGTTTGCCATTTTTCATCAGATTTTGAGTTCTGGTATCTGCCCAAGTCTGCTTAATGCTCTCTAGGGTCAGATAAGGACATATAGCCGAAGCCCCATAGCCAATCAGACAAGCATAATGATGGGTACTCCAACATTGGGCTGTATCGGCAATTAGGGAAACTTTCAACCTTAGCCCTTTGCGGATCAAAAATTGATGCACCGTGCCTATAGCTAGTAATGGAGGAATATAGGCATTCTCACTATCTATATACTTGCCTTGGGGGCGATCAGTAAGTATCAAGATTTTGGCACCAGAATTTACTGCTTCTTGGGCTTGCTTTTGGAGCTGATTTAAGGCGTTTGCTAAACCAGAGGGCCCATCAGTGATTGGAAATAGGGTAGAAATTTCTCCAACAGAAAAACCAGATTGCTTAATTTGAGCCAATTCGGTTTCATTGAGCACAGGGCTAGATAATTTCAACAAAGATGCCTCAGATTGGCCGGGATTGAGTAGATTTCCCCGCTCACCCAAAAAGACATTGAGTGACATTACTAAAGCTTCGCGCAGAGGATCTATAGCAGGATTGGTTACCTGGGCAAAACGCTGTTTGAAGTAATCATAGAGAAGGTGGGGTTTTTGGGAAAGAACTGCCAATGGGATATCATCTCCCATACAGAAGATTGGCTCTTTTCCCTGCCAGGCCATTGGCTGGATAACCATATCTAGATCCTCGGCGGTATAGCCGAAAGCTGTTTGATATTTCAGCAACTGATCGCCATTATCAAACAACGTTTCAGGTCTAAAGCTAGAGCGTTTAACCTCTTTACGTAAATTTTTTACCCATTGACCGTAAGGATGCTCAGCAGCTATCTTTTGTTTAATTTCCCAGTTTTTGAGAATTTTTTGGCTATTGAGATCGACTGCAATCATTTGACCCGGTCCAAGACGGCCTTTTTCTAGAATCTTGGCTTCATCAAGGGAAACTACTCCAGCCTCCGAGGACACTATTACATAATCATCAGCAGTAATTGCATAGCGCGCAGGTCTCAAACCGTTGCGATCTAGGCAGGCTCCAACAGTACTGCCATCACTGAAAACCAATAAAGCAGGACCATCCCAGGGTTCTTGAATTCCACTGTAGAAATCATAGAAATCTACTATTTCAGGATAGTTTTGCAGATCTGGCTGCTTGTCATAGGCTTCAGGAACGAGGATCATCGCTGCTTTCAAGGGACTATGCCCTACACGCACCAACAGCTCCATAGCACTATCAAGGTTGAATGAGTCACTATTGGCGGTATTGACTATAGGAGTGAGAGCTTGGAGATCTTCTTTATTCCAGCCATCGAATTCTAGGTTACTTTCTCTGGCACTCATCCAGTTGATATTACCTAGTAGGGTATTGATTTCTCCATTGTGACCTAGTAGCCTCATAGGTTGTGCTAGAGGCCATTTGGGCATGGTATTTGTACTAAAGCGGCGATGATAGACCGCAAATGAGCTAGTATATAGGGGATCTTGCAGATCTAGATAGAATTGACCTAAGATCTCACTACGGACCATCCCCTTGTAAACTATAGTACGACAAGAAAAAGAGCAAATATAAAAATCATCAGCCAGTTTCTTGCCTATTTCAGAACGAACAATATACAAAAGCCGATCAATCTGCTCTGGAGTTAAATCCTCAGATGGTTGAACAAATACTTGGGCAATATGGGGTTGGTTTTCTAAAGCTTGTCTACCCAAGACCTTGGAATTTATAGGAACATCGCGCCAACCTAAAATTTTAAATTCCTTTTTCTTGGCTATCTCTTCTATATGGAATTTTTGCTCGGCTCTTCTATTAGGATCTTGAGGAAGAAAGACCATCGCCACTCCATATGATCCGGGATTCGGCTGGATAATCCCCTGTTGGGTAAACCACTGAGCAAATACATCATGAGGTAGCCCACTCATGATGCCAGAGCCATCACCTGAATCTCTATCAGCACTGCAACCACCCCGATGCTCTAAACATCCCAAAGCAGATAGAGTTTTGACAATTAAACTGTGGGTTTGTTCTCCCTTGAGCGATGCTATAAATCCTACTCCACAAGCATCCCTTTCTTCTACTAGCCAACTCTGTCCCATGAAGGGAGTTTTATCTTGGTTATAAAGCTTGTTATCCATACTATGTTATTTCCATGCTGCTTAAGGGAAGGTATATCAGGGACAAATAGACTTTCAAGGGGGAACTACACTATTTTTCCGCGATCTGAAGATTTCGTCTGAAAATACACCAATTTCAATATCATAAAACATATCTCTAATACTTACCCGTCTTTGCTCTTCAAAATATGAAAGTTTCCTCATATCTGCAGTAGCCCATCAAAACACCACAAAGCCTATCGTATTAAAGTAAATCAAGCATCAAGGTTAAGAATAGGTTAAACTGTTTCTAGTATTAAAATCATTGCAATCTAAAATTGAAGAAGGGGAGGATATCCAAGTGTCCGAAGAAATTGAGAAAATTAAACAACAATTCTTCTATCCCGTGAGTAAGTATCATGGTAGATACACACCGCAGCGCATGGTATTTGACTCCAACCTACAAGAGTTTAGCCAACGGGTATCTTTTATCTGCGCCCTAGAATCTAACGGAAAAATGACTGGAGAAGAGGCTTATCAGGAAATCAAGAAACTCAAGAAGCAGCTTAAAAAAGCCAAAAAGCAACTTTTAGACCCTAATTTCTCTCAAGATGATGAGACTTAAGCCCAAAATTTAGTTAGTTAGAATGAGGATAATTTGTATAGAGGAATTATGCGCCTATTACATACCATGATCCGTGTGGGTAACTTGGAAGATTCGCTCAAGTTCTATTGTGATGTTCTGGGAATGAAGTTACTCAGACAGAAGGAATATCCAGATGGAAAATTCACATTGGCTTTTGTAGGTTATGGACCTGAATCAGAACAAGCAGTGATAGAGCTGACCTATAACTGGGGAGTAGATCAATACGATATTGGCACTGGATATGGTCACGTTGCCCTTGGAGTAGATGACATTTATAGTACTTGCGAAGCTATCAAGACTAAAGGTGGCAAAGTTACTAGAGAACCAGGTCCTATGAAACATGGCTCTAGTGTAATTGCCTTTGTTGAAGATCCCAATGGCTACAAAATAGAATTGATTCAAACCAGAGGTTAACTTCTCCAAGAAAGAATTACTTGAGCTATCTCTTGCTCAACTGGAGTAACCGAGAGGCGATTACCCTTTTTGATTACCATCAATTTATCTTGGGTAAAATTTTGCTTAAGTTTTTCAAGGGTGATCATCGTAGAGAAAATTTCTACCAATTCAACCCTAACAGTCTGCCAGCGAGGATTTTGCGGATTTGAACTGGGATCATAGTAACGGCTATTGGGATCAAATTGGCTCGGATCATCTAGATTACTTTCAATAATTTTCATTAAACCTACAATCCCGGGAGGTTGGATATTAGAGTGATAAAAGAAAGCTAAATCTCCAACTTGCATCATCCGAAGGAAATTGCGAGCTTGATAGTTTCGAACCCCATCCCAGATACATTGTTTTTCTTTTTCCAGATGCCCAATGCCATAAGTAATCGGCTCTGATTTCATCAACCAATAGTTCATCTAGATATCCTCCTGGAAAAAAGGGAGCCATTATAGCTCCCCTAAAATTTGCTATTTTATTTCTTTTTTAACCAGCTAAACATCGCCCTAAGTTCAGTTCCTACTTCTTCAATAGGATGCTCTGCCTCTTGACGTCTCATAGCGATAAAGCCAGGTTTGCCTGCTTGGTTTTCCAAAACAAAATTGCGGGCAAATTGTCCAGATTGAATCTCTTGGAGAACCTTTTTCATCTCAGCTTTGGTCTGGTCTGTTATGATGCGAGGGCCTGTGACATAGTCACCATATTCGGCAGTATTGGAAATACTATCGCGCATTTTGGCCAATCCACCTTCTACAATGAGATCTACAATCAGTTTTACTTCATGTAGACATTCAAAATAGGCCAGTTCAGGCTGATAACCGGCATCAACTAAAGTTTCAAACCCGGCTTTGATCAAGGCAGTCAAACCACCACAGAGAACTACTTGCTCTCCAAAAAGATCTGTTTCGGTTTCTTCGCGGAAGGTGGTTTCTAGAACACCAGCTCTAGTTCCACCTATTCCCTTGGCATAGGCTAAAGCGCGCTCTCTAGCTTGACCGGTGGCATCTTGATAGACCGCAAAGAGGGCAGGCACACCTTCACCCTGCTCATAAGTACGACGTACCAAATGTCCAGGTCCTTTGGGGGCAACCATGATTACATCGACATCTTTAGGTGGTACTATTTGACCAAAGTTGATATTAAACCCATGGGCAAATAACAATACTTTGCCTGCTTTTAAGCCAGGTAATATCTGCTCATTATAGATAGTTTTTTGGGACTCATCAGGCAGAAGGATCATAATCCAATCAGCAATACGAGCAGCTTCATCAACTGGATAAACTTTCAGTCCAGATTCTTCTGCCTTTTGGATAGATTTGCTGCCTGGATAAAGACCAACAACGACATTGACCCCACTATCTCTCAGGTTCAAAGCATGAGCATGTCCCTGTGAACCATAGCCGATGATTGCCACAGTTTTATTTGCTAATAGATCTAAATTAGCATCCGCATCATAATACATTTTAGCCATATCTAATTATTTCTCTTGTTTCAGACAGTCCAAACTCTTCATTATAAATTAGAAAGTTCAGCAAATCACTAGCGCCAAGCTAGGTAAGGAATCTTTTTGCTAGTACTATCAATTGCTGTTTTATTCTTTAATAGTTGAGCGCAACTGTCCCAGGTACCGCTAAGTAAACTCTGGCGAGATCCTTCATCAATAGTAACTTTAGCTGAGCCACCAGACCAAGTTACGCTCAAGTTTTCCAGATCGATAGTTATTTGCTGATCAGGTAGATTTGCTATATCTTGCTGCAATTTTCGGGATACTTCTGGTTCAATTTTGAGACAGGGCAAACCAAGTACCACACAATTGCCAAAGAAAATCTCAGCAAAACTTTCGGCTATAATCGCCTTGATTCCCCATTTAGCTAGTGATTGGGGAGCATGCTCTCTAGATGATCCACAGCCAAAGTTAGCATTAGTTACTAAAATATTAGCTCCTTGATACTGGGGCGCATCAAAGGGGTGATTGCCACTAGCTTGCTGGCGATCATCTTTAAAGACTTCTTTGCCTAAACCTTCAAAAGTTACACAGCGCAAAAAACGAGCAGGAATAATCCGATCAGTATCGATATCATCTCCCACTAAGGGTATGGCACGGGCAGTAATTTGTTTAATTTGACTCATTGTTTTTAACTTTCCCTATAGAAGTTCACGCACATCAGCTACCTTTCCAGTGATTGCGGCTGCTACTACCATAGCTGGGCTCATCAATAAGGTGCGGCCTGTAGAAGAGCCCTGACGACCTTTGAAATTACGATTAGAAGAAGATGCGCTGATTTGATCCCCTTGTAATTTATCAGGATTCATAGCCAAACACATCGAGCACCCAGCCTCACGCCACTCAAAGCCAGCTTGCTCAAAAATCTTGTCAAGTCCTTCAAGCTCAGCGGCCTTTTTCACCTGTTCCGAGCCTGGAACAACTAGAGCTTTGACCCCAGGAGCTACCTTATGACCTTGAGCAAATTTGGCTGCTTCTCTCAAATCGGAGATCCTACCGTTGGTACAACTACCAATAAAGCAGACATCCACTTTAGTGCCTTTAATTGGGCTGCCGGGAGTCAACTTCATATATTGATAGGCTTCTTGGGCAGTAGCACGATCTCCTGCGGGTAGATCTTCTAAAGTTGGTATTGCTTCAGCTACCCCAACACTTTGACCTGGAGTAATTCCCCAAGTAACTGTTGGTTCGATATCTTCTGCTTGGAAGATAACTACATCATCATAGATAGCATCAGGCTCACTGGCTAGGCTTTGCCACCATTGCAATGCTGCATCCCAATTTTCTCCCCTGGGAGCAAACTCTCTACCTTCAAGGTATTTATAGGTTATTTCATCAGGGTTGACATAACCACAACGAGCGCCCCCTTCAATAGACATATTGCAGATGGTCATTCTCTCTTCCATACTCATCTGGTCGATAGTACCACCAGCAAACTCATAGGCATAGCCAACCCCGCCTTGAACTCCCAGTTTGCGAATTATATGGAGTATGACATCTTTAGCATAGACTCCGGGTCTGAGCTTTCCGTTGACCTCAACACGCCTTACCTTGAGTTTACCTAAAGCCAAAGTCTGGGTAGCAAGAATATCCCTCACTTGAGAAGTACCTATTCCTAAAGCTATAGCTCCAAAGGCGCCATGAGTGGAGGTATGGGAATCTCCACAGGCAATAGTCATCCCAGGCTGGGTCAATCCCTGCTCTGGCGCTATAACATGAACAATTCCCTGTTTACCTGAGCCAATATTGTAAAAACGAATGCTGTGATTGTTGGCATTATTTTCTAGAGTTTGCATCATCTCCTCGGCCAAATCATCTAGAAATGGACGGACTTGATTTTTAGTGGGAATAATGTGGTCAACTGTTGCCACTGTTCTTTCGGGGTAGAGAACTTTGAGCTGACGCTCAGCGAGCATACCAAAAGCCTGTGGACTTGTAACTTCATGGATTAAGTGAAGTCCAATGAATATCTGTGTCTGACCTGAAGGTAAAACTCCTACTGTATGGAGATCCCAAACCTTATCAAATAGAGTGCCTTTACTCATCTATGCAGCTAAAATTTCTAACTATATGTTCTTAATCTTAACCCCAAAGCTAGCCAATATCATTAGTTGAGATATGTTAAACTTGTAACGAGTATGAATTAGGATTCTTGTTATGCAAGAAATTAAAGCAAATGGCATTGACTCATTAGAATCTGCCCTAAAACGTTGTAAACAACTGGGCATGAGAGTCAGTAGCCAGCGCCAGTCTATTTTGGAATTACTTTGGCACTCGAAAGAGCATCTCTCAGCCAGAGAAATTTATGACCGGCTCAATCAGCAGGGCAAAGATGTTGGGCATACCTCTGTATACCAAAATTTAGAGGCTCTCTCTCAAAATGGCATCATCGAATGTTTAGAGAGATCTCAATGTAGACTCTATGGCAATATCAGCTCTCCTCATAGCCATGTCAATTGTCTAGATACTCAAGAAATCATTGATGTACAAGTGGAGCTACCCAAAGAGCTCCTTGAGCAAATTGAAGCGCTCACCAATATCAAAATCACTGAATATACCATCAATTTCTACGGACACAAGAAAGAACACTTGGACTAGCTTTTATAATTTGTAAAAAAAATTGTGAAAACACTTTACAAATCTTAAAATATCCCTTATGATTTGAGAGTGTAATAACCGCACCTCGAAAAATACATAAATAAAGAAATCATAAATCAATGACTACTACTTTACAACAGCGCGAGAGCGCTTCTGTATGGGAGCAGTTTTGCCAGTGGATTACTAGCACCAACAACCGCATCTATGTAGGTTGGTTCGGCGTTCTAATGATCCCTTGCTTACTAGCTGCTACTACCTGCTTCATTATCGCTTTTGTTGCAGCCCCTCCTGTAGATATCGACGGTATCCGTGAACCAGTTGCTGGTTCTCTACTTTATGGCAACAACATCATCTCTGGC
>CAISPN010000120.1 GCA_903887375.1 uncultured cyanobacterium | reverse complement strand
GCCAGAGCCAAACTAAGGCAAATTCTAAAAGAGGGAAATTTTGATATTGTCATTTGTCATGGTTGCTGGCCGCAGGCTATCTTTGGCTTAGTTGCCAAGAATAACAATATTCCTTTGGTCTTCTGGTGCCATGATACTCCAACTGGAACTCATATTTTAGAGCGTTTAGCAAAATTGACCCGGCCAAATTTCATAATTGCCAATAGTCGCTACACTCAAAATTCTTTAGCCCTTCTTTATCCAAACATTCCATCTGAAGTGCTTTATTGTCCGGTTTCTGCCAATATTGCTGATGATGTAAAGTTTGTAAGAACTTCTATCAGATCCGAGCTGAATACTGCAGATGATAGTGTTGTCATTATTCAATCTTCTCGTCTTGAGCGCTGGAAAGGTCAAAGTTTTCTAATTGCAGCACTTGGAAAATTGAAAGATTTGCCTAATTGGAAATGCTGGATTGCTGGTGGGGTGCAAAGAAGCCAAGAAAATGAGTATTTCCAAGAATTAAAAAACCAGGCCCAAGAGCTGGGTATTGGGGATAGGGTGTTATTTTTAGGTCAAAGATCTGATATTCCCAATTTGCTGGCCGCAGCTGATATTCACTGTCAGCCCAACATTGGTCCAGAACCTTTTGGCATTGCCCTTATAGAAGCGCTTTATAGTGGATTACCCATAGTCACTACTAACATTGGAGCAGCAGTGGAAATCTGTGATAGCTCTTGTGGACGACTGGTACAAGCACGAGATCTCCAATCACTCGCTACAAATTTAGCTGAACTGATCACCAATCCATCTACTAGAATGCAACTTGCCTCAGGCGGAGCTTCAAGAGCCAGTTATCTATGTGATCCCCATAAACAGCTCAGTTCACTCTATGATTTACTATCTAATATTGAAATCATAGGGCATAAATAGATACACTGCCTGAGGATCATTCAAACTTAGCCAGTTTTTCTCAAACATTTTCCAAGTTTGAGTAATAGGAGTATCAACTGAGCTAATAGTAGCTTGAGGAATTGCTTCAAAGAAAGTATTAGTCCAGCTCTTTACTTGGGGATATTCTTGCAATTGCCAATTGTCTCCCAATTTAGCAAGCTTGGCAGCGTATTTGACAGCTTGGTCTAATCCACCGATTTGATCTACTAGACCAATTTTTTGGGCCTGCTGCCCTGACCATACTCTTCCTTGAGCTATAGTTTTGACTTTTTCTTTATCAAGATGACGAGAGGAGGCAACTTTATCAAGGAAAAGATCATAAATGCGGTTTACCTGTTTTTGATATATGGCAAGCTCTTGAGCTGTTTTGGGGCGGCTATTAGTGCTAATATCTGCCAATTTTCCTGTTTTTACTACATCCCAAGTAATTCCATTGTTGTTGGCTAATTTTTGCAGGTTCAACAACATACCAAAGACTCCAATTGAACCAGTAATAGTATTATCTTGAGCAAAGATATATTGACCTCCAGTAGCAATCCAATATCCACCAGAAGCTGCGGTATTACCCATAGAGATCACAACGGGTTTTTTCTGCTGTAATCTTTTAATTTCTCTTAAAATCACATCTGAAGCAGTAGCGCTACCACCGGGGCTATTGATTCTCAGTACAACTCCTTTGACATCTTTTTTTTCAGAAAGTTTACGAATCTCTTTGGCAAATCTTTCTCCAGCAATTTCATCTCTATCACCTTTTCCATCAGTGATTGTTCCTTCAGCATAAATAACTGCTATTTTATTAAAATTAGCTTTTTTACTCTTATTTAAATCAATATATTTTTCTATATCAACAGGGGCAAAATTTTGATCATTACTGTTACTAATTTTTTTTAATAAACTAGTGGCTGTATCGTAATAGCCAATAGTATCTACTAATTTTTCCGACTTAGCTTGATCGGCACTTAGTATACCCGAATTGTCGCTGAGCTGCTGAAGATGCTGGCTAGTTATATTGCGACTATTACCAACAGTGTTTAGGAAATTTTGCCATATATCACCTAGTAATTTTTGCAATTGTTCTTTATTTTCAGGACTCAAGTTATTGCGCAGATATGGTTCAACTGCAGATTTGTAACTACCAACTCTGACTACTTGGACTCCTACGCCATACTTTTGAAGGGCGCCGGCAAAAAATATTGGTTCACTAGCAAGACCATTGATTTCGATAGTCCCAATTGGGTTAAGGATAATTTGATCAGCAACTGAAGCTAGATAATAATTTTTCTCATTCCAGTCATTAGCATAGGCAATAATTTTTTTGCCAGAAGATTTTTTAAATTGGGTTAAAGCAGTTCTAATTTCGCTCAAATTAGCATAGCCATTAGGGTTATTAACGTTCCTGCCATCGAGAAATATAGCCTTAATTTTCTTGTCACTAGCAGCATTTTCGATAGCCTCTGTTAATTGTAAAAGCTTTAGATTTTCTCTTTGGTTACCTGTGAGAATCTGACTGATACTTTTATTGGAGTAGCTATCTTTGATCAGATCGCTAAGATTCAAACTTAAAATAGTATTGTTTTTAATTGAATTTTCTGAGATAGACGCTAAGCCTATTGCTAATAAGATAAGAGCAAATGTGCTCAACCCCAGAAAAATACATAGCGCCAATAAAGTACCAAGAGTGCTGGCTGCAGTCTGTTTTAAAAATTGTTTCATAAATATTATAGTTTTTTTATATTGTTAATTATTTTTGATAGAGCTATTGCCCTATCAACCTGTTTATAAAGATAGTTGAGATCTTCTGTATTTTCAATTATAAGGTCTGCTAAATTTCTCTTAGTATCTAGATCCCATTGATTATTTATCCGTGCTGAGGCTTGCTCTTTTGAAAGACTGTTTCTCTTAATCACTCGTTCAATCTGTTGTTGGGGGCTACAGGTAACTAACCAGATTTCATCTACCATATCCTGCATCCCTACTTCAAACAACAGGGGCACTACAAATATGATTACATCATCGTTACTGCTATGGAGATCTTCTAGAAATCTTTTTTTTACATAGGGATGGATCAGATTTTCTAGCCATTTTTTTTCTTGGCCTTGGTTGAAGATAATCTGGGCCAGTTGAAGACGATCCAGTTGACCTGAATCTAGTAAAATCTTCTGACCATAGCGATTTACAATTTCACCCAAAATAGAATTGTTTTTTTCGGTGGCTTCTCTAGCATAGAGATCCGCATCTAGTATTTTTAAACCATATCGTCTTTCGAGATAACCAGAAACAGTACTTTTTCCTGTCGCTAATCCACCTGTGATACCAATTATTTTTTTGTTCATCTATATCAATTTTGGATTATTGCCTTGCCTTGAGCTGTTAATTCCTCATGGGAAAGTACAAGACTAGAAAGTTCAACATTTTCTCCTAAATCTATGGTTAACTCATTTAAATCTATCTGATAGGGTCCTTCAAACTCAACAGAAGAAAGCCTCAGTATAGTTGGAGAAGTTAGTTGCATTAGCGATGACAATGCTAAAAGATGAGCTTCTTCATGGTTTTTTCTCATCCATTTGCCTTCCAATTGAAATTTTTGATCTTCTAAGATTATTTTTTGCCATACTAGTTCAGCTTCATTAAATACATCTTTAAAATTCTCAATTCCACTTGATTCTAAAAGAAGTAACAGTAAATCATTTAAGGCATTAGAGAAAATTGGAGAATCAAGAGAATTTTGTAGATCATTTTGCCCTATTTGGACCTTTCCAGTGACTTGAATAGGCTCAAGTAATCTAAGGGGCTTGCCACGCAATATTTGACCGATATTAATACGGATATTTTGTGAGAGAACTTCTATTTTGCCTAAATTTAAGCCGCGGTAGATCGCAGCTTCACTGAGAAGATAAACAATTGGTATGTAACCACTGAGAATTTGGCGATCTTCACCTTGAATTTCAAAATGCAGACTATCTAACTTTTCTACCTGAGAGCGCAACCAAAAACCCAGAGCAGGGGAGAGAAATTTACTAATAATTCGACTTGAGGCCATCTTGGGAAAATCAGACATAATAGAAATGTAGTTTAAGATAACCTTTAGATGGCATCTTAGCAATGCAACAAAGAATTCAAAAAATTCTAGCCCAATGGGGCATTGCCTCACGCCGGGAAGCAGAACAACTCATTCGAGAAGGAAGAATCAATGTCAATGGACATATAGCCAGCATAGGGCAAAAAATTGATCCTCTTAGCGATTCTATTTTTTTTGATGGACAAAGACTACAAGAACAAACAAAACCAGAGCTTTTGTATGTTTTGTTAAACAAACCACTAGGGGTAGTTTCAACCTGTTTTGATCCTCAAGGTAGACCGACAGTTCTCGATTGCCTACCAGATCAAATTTCACTGGGTAAGGGTTTACATCCAGTTGGGAGACTTGATATGGATTCAACTGGCGCTTTACTATTGACAAATGACGGAAACTTAACACTCAAATTGACTCATCCTCGTTATCATCTACGTAAAACCTATCATGTCTGGGTAGAAGGTTATCCTTCAGACTCAACTTTGGAAAAATGGCGTCAAGGAGTCCTGCTCCAGGATAAATTAACCCTGCCAGCAGAGGTTAAAGTACTCAAAAGCCAAAAAGGACAGACCTTGCTAGAGATTATCCTTTCTGAGGGTAGAAATCGCCAAATCCGCAATTGCGCAGACCAATTAGGACACAGGGTGGTTAAATTACATAGATTGGCGATTGGACCAATTCGACTCGATTCTCCTGGTCGAGCCAAAATGAACTTAGGGAGCTATAGAATACTCGATGACTCTGAACAGGCACTTCTTAAAAATTACCTTGATACAGCGACTGAGAAATTATCTTGCGCTGCTGACTACTAAACTAAAAGTACAATCACCAAGCAAAGCCGATCTCAGTGAAGATCCAACAACTGAGCTTATCTCAATTGGCTCTATTCTCAAGAAATCCCGCCTTGAGCAAAATTTGACTCTTAAGATTATTTCTTTAAAAACTTTTATTCCAGTTGATATTCTTCAATCTATTGAAGAGGGTAAAATAGATCAATTACCAGAACTTGTATACTTAAAAAATACTATAAAAAAATATTCTGAATTTTTAAATGTCGATCTTAAAAATTTTTTAAAAATTCTTTCTCCCAACAGGCAAATACAAAATACCAAATCTTCTATTAAAATTTTTAAAATGCCTACTTTGGTGATTCAACCAGTTCATTTATATATTTTTTATATTCTTTTGGTAATTCTGTCTGTCCATAAAATTGCCAGTTTATTAGAAGAATCTACTTATCCAATTCAAAACACAATA
Organism: uncultured cyanobacterium; assembly: GCA_903887375.1. GTDB lineage: Bacteria > Cyanobacteriota > Cyanobacteriia > Cyanobacteriales > Microcystaceae > CAISPN01. The sequence continues at coordinate 2,106 of CAISPN010000120.1, read as the reverse complement.
GAATACAAACAAAATAAATAAACTTTCTATGTCCTTGCTCAGCCAAATCCCCTCTAAGAGCAGACCAGCCGAAAAATATTTTGGCAAGAGGGATAAGTTGTTCTGGTTAATTTTACTGGTTACTCTCTTACTGCCTGGATTGATCGTTACTCGCTTAGTATATTTGCAGTTAATTGAGGGAGATTACTATCAAGCAAGAGCAGAAAGTGGCCGCACTAGAATTGTTCCCAGACCACCGGTAAGAGGCTCTATTTTTGATAGAAAAGGCAGGATACTTGCTACTAGCAAGCTTTCTCACTCTGTATATCTCTGGCCTGTAGTGCAGAAAAAACCAACTTGGCCTGCAACGCTACAGAGACTCTCGACTATACTAAATATTCCTAAGAGCAAAATTCTAGAAAAAATAGAACAGTCTCCAGATAATGCTTCTACCTTGATTCGTATTGCCAGAAATCTTACTCCAGCCCAGATTACAGCATTAGAAGAACATGCCGATGAGCTTTTAGGGGTCGAAGTTGATGTTGAAACTTCTCGCTTTTACCCCAATCAAGAAACCGCCTCACATGTTTTGGGTTTTACAGGTGAGCTCAGTCCCAAGCAATATAAACGTCTACGATCCAATGGTTACCATATGTCTGATGTGTTGGGTAAAAGCGGAGTAGAGGCGGCTTTTGAACCCCAACTGCGCGGCCAATGGGGTGGATTGATGATGGAGGTCGATGGTGCAGGTAGAGTTAAAAAACTTTTAGGTCAAAAGAAAGCCAAACCTGGCCAGGATGTCAGTTTAACTATTGATCTTGAACTGCAAAAGGCTTCTGAAAATGCCCTAAAAAACTATAAAGGGGCGATAGTTGTCCTAGATCCCAGAGATGGCGCTATTTTAACTATGGCCAGTAATCCTGGATATGACCCCAATATTTTTTCTCACCCAATCACCAAAGAGATCTGGCAGAATCTGCAGCAAAAAAGTAATCCCTTTCTCAACCGTAGCTTGAGAGCTTTTCCACCAGCTTCAACTTTTAAAATAGTTACCCAGACAGCCGGTATGGAGTCGGGCAAGTTTCCACCAAATACTATGCTTAATACCTATCCTTATCTTAGAGTAGCTGGTACTAATTTTGGAGAATGGAATAAAGCCGGTTTTGGATTTATTGGCTATATTACCGCTTTGAGTATGAGTAGTAATACTTTTCATGGACAAATTGGTCGTGGAGTCGGTGGATCAAACCTCGATAAATGGGCTAAGCTCTATGGTTTTGGTCAAAAATCAGCAATTGAGCTCTCAGATGAAGAATCTACCGGACTGATTCCCTCTCCTGGCTGGAAAAAGAAATACTATAAAGCCAACTGGAGCGATGGGGATTCAGTAAATATGTCTATTGGTCAAGGCTTTGTCCAAGCAACACCTCTTCAAGTGGCAATGATGTTTGCAGCTCAAGCCAATGGTGGCTATAGGGTCATTCCCCATTTGCTCAAAGATCAAAGAGATTTTTTGAGTAAGCGCCAAGATCTCAATCTTAAGCCCAGCACATTGCGAACTATCAGATCCGGACTACGTGGGGTGATTATCAATGGTACTGGTAAAGCTCTAGATGTTCCTTATTTGCCACCAATAGCCGGCAAAAGTGGTACTGCCGAAGCTCCCCCAGGACCTAGCCATACTTGGTTTGGCGCCTTTGCTCCTTTCGATAAACCTGAGATTGTAGTAGTAGTCTTTGCCGAGCATTCAGGTGGCAGTGGTGGGCATACAGCTGGACCAATAGCTCTTAAGGTAATGGAATCTTATTTTCATAAACAGGCTCCCGTTACAAAATTTTAAGATTTTGTTCAAATTTAACTTTGTATTTTTTGGAGAGATCTATTATTATGATAGATAAGTTAAGAAATGTTAAGATTGCTCGCTTTATAATAGAGTAAGCTTGTTTCTTAGATAGTCATATTAATTAAATTTGGAGATTTGACGTCATGACCATTGCAGTCGGACGTGTCCAGGAAAGAGGATGGTTTGACATCATCGATGACTGGCTAAAGCGTGATCGTTTTGTCTTTGTAGGTTGGTCTGGACTACTGCTTTTCCCCTGTGCTTACTTAGCACTAGGCGGCTGG
>CAISPN010000119.1 GCA_903887375.1 uncultured cyanobacterium | reverse complement strand
TACCCATGATGAAGTACTGGCAAGATTGCTAGAGCTCAATAGGCTGAAGTCAGAAATGGAGTAGTTAAAATGAAAATATATATCTTGGAGTTTTTTTAGAGCTTCTCAAGCCGAAGCAGATCGCACTATGGCAGAACTTGAAAAAACCGTAGGTAGCTATTATTAATAAAGATGATTTTAAACCAGAGATTTGGTAAAGAGTCAAAGTCCCTCGCCCCTTGTGGGATCCGGGACTTAGGGAGAGGGAATTAAGCTCTCTTCTTCTTAAGCTTTCTCAGTCCTAGAAATAGAGGAATACCCAAGATAAATCCCTGCTCAGGGGAAAATTCAAAAGGTACTGGAGTAGAGGCAACTGGAGTTAAGGTAGAAGAAGTAATGCCGGGATCCGATCCGCTATACCAAGTGTATGAGATATTGACTGCACTAAAACCACTACCATTATAATAAATATTTACGTAAGAGCCATCAGTGTTATTCCATGCAATCCCACTGGAATTAGTGATTTTAGTGATTATGGGTGAAGAATTAGTACCATCCCATTGCAGAAGATTTGAACCACCACCATTAATAGCAGCAATAGTTTTTCCTGTTGCGTTAATGTTTGAAGTTCCGGTGATACCAGTGATAGTATAAGTTGTACCGGTTTGGTAAGAGGTACCATTTGTAGTAAAAGTACCTGAGGAAGTTTGACCATTAGTATCGACTAGTGACCAAGTCCAACTAAGGGCATGCGCGCTTTGATTGGCCAATGAAAGAGAGCCAATTGTTAAACTTGCGATAACAACAGAACGTTTAAGCATAGAATTCCTCCTCATGCTACTAAAAAAAGATTATGGCCAAGATTTCGCTATAATCTTGGCCATAATGCCACACATTGTTATACATAGTATATATGCACCAAACAAGTTCTTGGACTCTTCTAGTAGTATTCAAATATTGGTTATAATCGAAGTTATGTAAGGCAATCTAAATCAATGAGTAAACCAGTAACTATTGAAGATATATACGAGCTTTTTAGAGCTTCTCAAGCTGAAGCAGATCGTAAATTTGCTGAATCTAAAGAAGAAGATGAGCGACGTAAAGCCGAAGCAGATCGCACGATGGAGGAGCTTAAACGCGGTATTGCCAAGCTTGAAAAAACCGTAGAAAGAACAAGCAAAGCAGTAGATAGCCTCACTACTAGATGGGGTCGTTTTCTGGAAGAATTAGTAGAGCCAGCAGTTATCAAACTATTCCAAGCAAAAGGCATAGATGTCAAAGAAGTTTACCCTAGGGCTAGATCCAAAAGGGAGCATATTCCTATGGAAATAGATATCTTGGCAGTAGATGAAACTGAATTGGTTCTAGTTGAATGCAAATCTAGATTATCACAAGAAGATGTAGATGAATTTTTAGAAAAATTACCTAAATTTAAATTAGCATTTCCGCATTATAAAAACTTCAAAGCCTATGGGGCAGTAGCAGGAATTGAGATAGATAGAGGAGTAGATCGCTACGCTTATAGAAAAGGGCTATTTGTGATTAAACCAAGTGGGGATACTGTAGCCATTATTAATAAAGATGATTTTAAACCAGAGATTTGGTAAAGAGTCAAAGTCCCTCGCTCCTTGTAGAAGAGAGGGGACAAGTGGCACAGATAGAATAATTTTTATAAACTTATTTGTAGAATACGGTACTAAGGAGACATGACATGATACTGTATTTAAGAACAAAGTTAGTGTTTTTTTATGGTTAAAAAGCCTAAAGTTGGTTTTGACGAATATGAAGATATTCCCCAAGAAGTCAGTGAAGAGATTAGTTCACTGATTAGGGGAGTTGGTTATTTTTTCTTAATATTTTCCTTGTTAATGATCCTCAAAGCTCTTATTCCAACAGATTTTCAAAATATTCAATGGAGATTTGAAGTAGTTGGACAGATTGTAGATCAAATTTGGTGGATTTTGTTAGGTTTAGCCATGGTTTTCTTTTATAGAGAAGGAAGCGAAGTTAGCTATCAACAATCCAGCCTATTGAACTTTTTTTATTGGTTATCTTTGGTTTTGGCAATCTTATACTTTGTGCTGGTTCCTTTAGCTATCTATGACACATCTAGTATGGTCTATTTATCTGCAAGAGATCAAACTATTAAAAATGATTTTATTGAGACCAAGGTTGAAGAAATTGATAAAAAGATTACACAGTCTTATTCAGTTAAAGAGCTCCAAGAAATAGCCCAAAGCATTGATTATCATAAGCTTAATTTAACAGTTAAAGATGTTGGTCAATTAAAAGAAGATCTTAAATTACCATTACAAAAATTCCACCAAAAATTAAAACAAGATAATGAACAGGAACATTCAAAAAACTCCACTCAGTTTTTTAAAAGAGCAGTCAATAATATTATAGGAAGCATACTCTCTGGCACCAGCTTGATCTTGCTTTGGAGAAAAGCCTTATGGGCTAGGCTACTATTTGAAAATTATCAACGAGAAAATTAACGTTTATAAAAAGGCTTTTTGACAACGGTTGCGCTTTTGAGATTGCCTCTGATTTCCACTGAAAGATTTTGACCTAGCTTAGAAAGCTCAGTAGGAACATAGCCTAGGGCAATTGGTTTAGCTAAAGTTGGGGAAAAAGTACCACTGGTGATTTTGCCGACTTGGTTTTCTCCCTCAAAAATCAGATGATCGTGGCGGGCGATATTGCGCTCACTCATAGTAAGCCCTACCAAACGACGTTTAACCCCTTGGCTTTTTTGTTTCTCTAAAATAGCTCTACCAATAAAATCATCCTTGCGATCCAAGTGTACTAAAAAGTTCAGTCCAGCTTCCAGAGGAGTTGTGCTCTCATCGATATCTTGACCATAGAGTGACATCGCCGCCTCTAGCCTGAGGGTATCTCTAGCGCCTAAACCGCAGGGATTAACTCCAGCACTAGTTAACTGTTGATAGAGATCTTCGGCTAATTCAGGACTAGTCATAATTTCAAAGCCATCTTCGCCCGTATAACCAGTACGAGCAACGAAAACCTCTTGTTCTTTTAATTTGAATTTGTGATGCTCAAAATACTGGAGATTGTCTAAATTTTCATCTAAAAGAGGTTGTAGATAACTCTGGGCTGCTGGACCTTGCAAAGCTAATAAGACTTTTTCTGTAGATAGATCTTGCAATTGACAAGAGCTATTGAGCTGTTGGTTTAACCAAAGGCGATCTTTTTCTAAAGTAGCAGCATTGACTATTAGAAAAATCTCATTGTCTGAATAATAGTAAACAATGAGATCATCGATTATACCAGCTTGCTCATTGAGCAGTACTGTATATTGAGCTTGCCCGCTTTTAAGGGTAGATAGATCTGAAGGAACCAGCCTTTGCAATTGAGCAATCAGATTCTCACCTTTGAGTAAAAATTTACCCATATGGGATATATCAAACAACCCGGCAGATTGACGAACAGATTGATGCTCCTGCAAGATACCTTGAAACTGGATTGGCATTTGCCAGCCACTAAAGGGAACAAACTTGGATCCTTTAATAGCGCTGAGGAGATCATAGAGAGGAGTACGCAGCAGAAGTTCACTCATCAGACACCTGCATGGCCAAGCGCCAAACCAGCTACCAGCATTCCCAAAACAAGAAAAGGCTGAGCGCTAGCTTGATACTTGACATCATTTTTGAGAGGATCTCTGAGAAAATACATATCCTGTAGAGTAATCTGGGGAATGATAAACAAAAGCAAAATTGTAGCAGAGAGGTTTTGACCAATACTGATCAAATAGAGAGCAACTCCTGCCTGGAAGATATCAATCATCAATACACAAATCCAGCTAGCATTTTTAATCCCAAAAACAACCGGCAGCGACTGTAGACCTAAAGCGCGATCTCCTTCTACGCTTTTGAAATCATTCACCACAGCAATCCCTAAACCTGCCAAACTATAGAACAAGGTCAAGATGACTATAGTCCAGTTGAGCTGGCCAAACAGGGCATGGCCTGCCCACCAAGGTAAGGCTATATAACTTGCACCAAGAGCGTAGTTACCCAGCCAGCCGTTTTGTTTAAGCTTAAGCGGGGGAGCAGAATAAATATAGGCAACTAAAGCCCCGCCTAGAGTTAAAAAGAGCATAATGGGCCTTTGGTGGCCTGCCCAAAGATCCAGCAAATAAGCAACAGTAATTCCAGCTACCAAAAGCACAACAATCTGAGTAATCACCGCGCCTGTAGAAATAGCACCAGAAGGTATTGGACGATAGGGCTCATTGATAGCATCGATTTCTCTATCGTAATAGTCATTGAGAGTTTGGGTATAGCCTGCCATCAAAGGACCTGAAAGCAGCATACAGGTCAGCGCTTTAAAAAAATCCTCCACAGACCAGATGTAACCACCAGAAGAAGCCGCCCCACAGACTACTCCCCAAATCAAGGGAATCCAGGTGATTGGCTTGGTCAACTGAAGCCGTATCTTCCAAATAGAGGATTCACCCGAGGATGCTGCTGCTCCTTTCATCCCGAGAAGCTGTCTGGCTTTGGCTTGATTGTCTTCTTCTGCTGGAGTGTTAGTCATAGTTAGAAAAAAAGAGTATTGTTATTTAATATTCTAGAAAGAGATAATCAAATAGCCATCTTGGAATTTGGCCCCGCTGACTCCCTTACCCTTAAGAGTAGATGATAGTGGAATATTGCGGCGCATTTCGCCAGCTTCCAGGGTAATAGTATCTCCCTGTTGGGTGAGCTTGACTTCTTTTTTTTGAAAGCCAGGTAAAAATACCTTAATTTGACTGTTAGAAGGATCAATTTCCAAAGGTTTGGGAATATTATTTATCTCTAGCAGATTAGGCAGAGAGCTGGCTAGAGCTTGCCAGTCATTGGTAAAAGGAATATTGTTGACAGGTAACGGCGCAAATTCAGCAGTAATTGAATCTTCCAAACCAGGATGGTTGAAAAACACTCCAGCTACATTGACCCCAGCTAGTTGAGCATTACCCCAGAGATACTTGGCAATCTTGAGAGAATTGGGTTCATTAGTTGTGACCAGATAGGCTCTCAGTTTATTGGGATCATTAACTACAGCTTTTCCTTTTTCCAAAAACTCATCAGATGCACCTTTGGAATTTTGGGAAATACTATCCCAGTTAGAGTTACTACTCAAGATAGCTCCCAAAAGTGGCTGTATAAAAGGAATCACAACTCTACCTAGATCTGATTCAGTAACCACATTTAGGAAACGCTTAACATATCCACTGAGAGATTCTGGCATAGCCAAAAGCCTCAATGTTCTGATATCTCCAGTTCCATCATAGACAATCACATCATAGTTACCTGAACTGTAAAATTCCCTGATAGCAGTGAGGATCAGCGCATCATCCATACCTGGCAGAACTGGTAGTTCTTGACCGAATATAGATTGCAAAATAGGAGATTGTAAATATTTTTTATCTAGAACCTTAATCTCCTCCCATTGCTTATCCAAAATGGAAGTGGTGCTCAGTTGTACAGCAAAAAGATTGTTTTCAATTGGGCTAGGCTCAGCTGAAGGAGTGATACCTAGGCTATTGATCAGTGAGATGTTACTCACATCAGAGGCCAGAAGAACCTTAGCGCCAGAACTAGCTAGCCTTTTAGCCGCAGCAATCGCCAAGACAGTGCGCCCACTCCCCTCATTGCCCAAAAATGTCAGTATTAGAGACATAGTTTCCTAAAAATGTGGTTGAATTTGATACTAGCTTAGCAGTCTTAATTCGTCATCAAAGAACCAACTGACTGTACTATCTTCAAATTCGACAACAGCACCTACACCACTGCCATCAGTCATTTTGTATCCTGTGATAACACCAATTTTACCAAGTTTATCAACAAACCCTTTGGATACTCGATCACGAATGCGGCACACCTTAACTTTTTGTCCAATTTCCATTTTTAACTGGCTAAGTATAATTTAAATGAGTCAAGATTTAGTTTATCCCAATTCAGGTACCCTGAGAAACAACTGCAAAATTGAAGCCTAAGTGATCCTCTATAATTAACTAGAGCACATCCAAAAAACAAAGATTCAATGCAAAAAAAGAACAACTTCGATTCAACTCAGATCATGTACCGCTCCGAAGAGTTGATGCAAGCCGCTTCTAACCGTTATAAGATCACAGTGCAAGTTGCCAATCGTGCCAAGCGTCGCCGTTATGAGGGTTATTTTGAAGATAACTACTATATGAAACCCACAATTCTGGCAATTATCGAAATGTCAGATGAGCTGACCCAACCGGAAATTATTGGCGAATAGTTTGGGATAATATGCAACGCAAATCACTACTTTACTATCTATTGGCTTGCCTAACCTGCTTACTAGTGGTTTGGATTTCTCCATCTAGTTTAGCTCAGAGCGTTTCTGCGTTGCGTCCCGAATCTTCTGCCGAGAAGGTCTATTTGGCTTTTCCCAATCTACCTAAGAACAATGATTACAAAAAGGTAGAAAATGGAGCGCTCAATACTGAAAGCACCTTAATCAGTCGTTTGATTCGCTATCATCAGGATGTAAAAAAACGCCCAACTGATTTTAGAGTTGATTGGCTTTTGACGATGGCTGACTATCTTGGGGTAAATGAACCAATCAAATCTGGGCAATATCCGGGTTATTTGACCTTACAGACCAATCCCATGCAGGATGATATCAAGATTATCGGCTCTCTATCCAGGGTTCAAAGAAGATCTTTGGTGGATTTTCTAGTCACACTTTATGCTCCTGCTCTTGAAAAACCTACAACTAAACCCTCACTTTCCCCTGATTCCTACAATACTCCCAGCAAACCTGGGCTCTCCAAGCCAGGCGATGCCAAATTCTTGATGCCATGAGCAATGGTGCCTTTTTACAAAAGGGCGATGGTTGGCGTCTAGGTTGGAATAGCAACGCCTCTAACTATAGAGCAATGTTAGGAGGTCAAGATTGGGCTATTGAGCTAAATGAGCAGGAATTTGCCGATTTTTGTCGTCTGTTTGGGCAATTGGTAGATACTATAGAAAGTTTAAAAAATGAGCTGATGGATGAAGAGAAAATTAACTGTGAGCTAGAAAGTGATCTTATCTATCTCTTAGCTGATGGCTATCCTGATTCCTATTGTTTGAGAATTTTACTAAACCAAGGTCGAAGAGCTGAAGGCAATTGGAGCTCTCTGGCAGTCATCCAACTCAATGCTGCTTTGAAGAGTTTCTTGACAAGTGAGCAAAAATAGAATTAGAATGTTGAATTGTCGGAATTTCGGGGCGTAGCGCAGCTTGGTAGCGCACCACTTTGGGGTAGTGGGGGTCGTGGGTTCAAATCCCGCCGCTCCGATTTAATTAAATATTTTCTAGAAATAGAGTATTGTTATCACTATTTTGTGAAACTATTTTACAATTATAGTCAACAGTCAAAAGGAGTTATTAATTAACCGTGTTTGTTCTTAAGGGTTATGAGTATCTGCTGGGTTTCCTGTTTACTTGTAGCTTGGTCCCTATCTTAGCGCTGAGCGCGTCCAAGTTGCTCAGACCAAGTGGCGGTGGACCAGAGCGCAAAACAACCTACGAATCCGGAATGGAACCTATTGGTGGAGCTTGGATTCAGTTCAATATTCGCTACTACATGTTTGCCCTAGTATTTGTGGTATTTGATGTAGAGACAGTGTTTTTGTATCCATGGGCAGTGGCATTTAACCAACTCGGTCTATTCGCTTTTGTCGAAGCGTTGATTTTTATTGCCATCTTAGTGATTGCTCTAGTCTATGCCTGGAGAAAAGGCGCACTAGAATGGTCATAATGTAATTAGCTAAAAAATAAAAATAAATTGTAATTTTCTTGTCATGACAACCAATCCTACTGCTGATCTAGAAAGTTTAAAACGTCGAGATAGCGAGAAGGTTCTCAACCCTGCCAGTTGCGCGCAGGTTACACAGGATCTTTCGGAGAATATCATACTGACTACCGTTGATGATCTCTATAACTGGGCGCGTCTTTCAAGTTTGTGGCCATTAATGTACGGAACAGCTTGCTGTTTCATTGAATTTGCCGCTTTGATAGGTTCGCGTTTTGATTTTGATCGTTTTGGTCTAGTTCCTCGTTGTAGCCCAAGACAAGCAGATCTGCTGATCACTGCTGGTACAGTTACCATGAAAATGGCACCTGCTTTGGTTCGTCTCTACGAAGAGATGCCTGAGCCTAAATATGTAATAGCTATGGGCGCTTGCACCATAACTGGTGGTATGTTTAGTAGCGACTCTACCACGGCAGTCAGAGGTGTAGACAAGTTAATTCCAGTAGATATTTACATTCCTGGCTGTCCACCTAGACCAGAGGCTATCATTGATGCCATAGTCAAGCTACGCAAGAAAGTTGCCAATGATTCTATGCAAGAAAGAGCAACCGTCCAATCACAAATCCATCGCTACTATTCAACTCCTCACAATATGAAACCAGTTGAGCCTATTTTGACTGGTAAATATTTGGCCAATGAAACAAGACAATCACCACCTAAAGAGCTGGCTCAATCTCTTGGCCTGCCCACAGCTTTGATCAAAGAACAACAAAAGGAGGTTGCAAGTGAGTGAAGAAACATCCCAACCTAGCCCAGCAGCAATAACCCCAGTTGGTGAAGTGTCTACTTGGCTCAGCGAAAATGGCTTTGACAATGAGTCACTAGAAAAAGATCATCTAGGAGTTGAGATAGTTAAAGTAGAAGCTGACTTTCTCTTGCCTATTTGCGCCGCGCTCTATGCCTATGGATTTAACTATCTGCAGTGCCAAGGTGGAATTGATCTAGGTCCAGGTCAGCAATTAGTTAGCTTTTATCACTTACTCAAAGTCACTGATAACGTAGATAAGCCTGTTGAAGTTAGATTGAAAGTTTTTCTTCCAAGAGATAATCCGCTAGTGCCTTCTGTTTTCTGGATTTGGAAAGCTGCTGATTGGCAAGAGCGCGAAACCTATGATATGTATGGAATTATCTACCAAGGGCATCCAAATCTCAAGAGAATTCTCATGCCTGAAGACTGGGTTGGTTGGCCACTTCGCAAGGACTATATCTCTCCTGAGTTTTACGAGTTGCAGGACGCTTATTGATATTTTAGAGACTAGATAGTACGTATCTAGTCTCTAATTTTTTGCAACATTAGATAAAAGATTTAGAATAGAGATGATAAAACAATAAAAAGAGATTAATTTTTTAATTTCTAATCAAGGCAAGGAGTTCATGAGTAATCTCCTAACTATTAACAAAGGCATTTTTAAAATCTCCTTTGCTCCTCTCCAAATGGAGGAAGTCTACTCCTTAGTAGATGCCTCAGCTAATGGTGCCATAGTTATAATGAGTGGAACGGTAAGAGATAAAACAGCGGGTAAAGATGTTACCTATCTGGAATATCAAGCTTATGAGCCAATGGCTCTAGAGGTTTTTTCTCAAATAGCCAATCAGGTGCGCCAGAGGTGGAGCGATATCAATCATATAGTCATTCATCATCGTATTGGACGTCTGGCAATTGGAGAAATTAGTGTTTTAGTTGCAGTTGGTTCACCTCATAGGGCAGAAGCTTTTGCAGCCTGCAGCTATGCCATTGACAATCTTAAACACAACGCGCCAATTTGGAAAAAAGAATATTGGCAGGATGGATCTAGTGATTGGGTCAGTATTGCTCAGTGCGAACATCTTCTTCCCTAAAAAATTGTTTTTTCTTAGTCCATGAACAATCAAATTTTTGCTCGAAACAGTTCTTATTCTTCACTACGCTCTAGAAATCGTTGGGTAGATTCTTTCTATGTGCTAGGGCTACTATTGATAGCAAGCTTTTTATTGAGTTTTCATTTGGGTAGTTTGCCATTGACAGCGCAAGAAACTCTCATGGTAGAAGATGCGCTGCAAGATCCTGGTAAGGCGATGATATTTCCGCTGATGCCTAAGTTGATTTCTCTTAGTTATGCACTACATAATCATGTTGTCAATGCCTGGACTACTAGGCTTCCTGGGGCAGTTTTAACGGCCTTGTCTGTTCCTTTGCTCTATAGTCTCACTGGTGAGCTTTATCTTACCAGAAGACCTAAACTTTTTGTTACATTGATGTACCTGACGACCTTGCCTGTAATCTGCTCTGGTCGTTTAGCTAATTTAACTGGAATTAGCCTTTGCCTTACAATCTGGACAATAGGAGCTCTACTTCGCTCAAGGCGTAATCTCACTTGGGCAGTGGGAGTCGGTACCGGGTTGGGACTGGCTATTTTAACCGATGGCTTGATTTTTCTTGTATTATTTTCAATAATATTGGTTTTTTTGTACCTAGATACGCCCAGGCTGTTGGTTTCTGTATATTTTTGGACTGGCGTTTTTTTAGGGGTAATACCTATTTTTTTCTGGCATTTTCCTTTGCTCAATATTCCTTTTCTTATTCCTACTTTAATTGCGACGAGGAATTCTTGGCATCGTTTTCTAGATATTATAGTTTTTTCAATGCCCTGGCTAATCTTCTGGGGCTCAGGTCTCAAATTTACCATTAATTCATATTCCTGGAGTTGGTCTAAGTTAATCCTCTCTTGGTCAGCAACGGTTCTAGTTTTTGTTTTATTAATAGGGGCAAGAATGCCGGATTTGGCAATGCTCTTAATTCCCGCCTTTTCTCTAGCAGGAGGAACAATCTTAGCTGAAGTGATGACCTGGCCGCTTAGTAATTCATATCCAAATTCTTGGAAAAGTTCTTTTTCGTCAGTGACGCTGCTTTCATCAGCTTTTTCTTTCTTATTACTCTATAAAACTTTCCTCAATCCCTCTACAATCCAGCAGATGTTTTTTTTAATTTTTAGTACTTTTACTGTGACCTTGCTTTTGGCTACCGTCTTGATTACCAAAAAAGACCAACAATTTATAGCTACACTTTTTTGGGGGATGTATTTAGTACTGCTTTTGCTGTTGAATTCTCCCTATTGGACAACTTTAATAATTTAAAGTTTAAAAGCGCTTTGAGTAGGAGTTTTCTCCATCTCAATCTCACTACTAAAAGCGCTAATTATAAAATCAGTCTTCTTCGTCAGCAAAGCCGATTTGTTCAAGCTTGATGTGTTTTCTACCTAAAATTATTTCAAATTCAGTACCTGGCTCTAGTCCCATCTGCTTAGTGTAGGCTGCACCAATTAAGAGATTGTAATTGTTCTGAACACTAATTCTATAGCTGGCAGAACGGCCACCTTTCCCCTTGCCATTGGGAGAACAACTATCAAGCTCAATTCCTTCTGCATCTATCAGAGCATTGAGAAATTTCATCATGTTAACTCTCTTGACACCATTTTTTGTTTCTGTATAGTAGCCACAGGCCTTTGCTTTATCTTCTTTGGAATGGTTTTCAAGTTGTCTGACTTTATCGACCAACGCTTGACCAGTCAGGGGGGAGGCTTGCTTACTTTTACTCATACTCATTAATCTCACGTAGTTATTTAGAAGTTATTGGATTTGGGTGTTGACTGTTAGAATCTTGTGAAACATTAAGCACACTCACTTCAATTAATAATATATTTACTGATGAAAAAAATCAATTATTTTCTTAGATCTCATCCTTTTTGATTTTTAATCTATGTTCTTATTCTGATTAATGCCAAGGTGATCTAGTAAAATATAGGTATATACATTTCACTCAATATAGTCAAATAACAGGCAAAAGAATGATTAAGTTGACCACCAAAGGTCACTATAGTGTTAAGGCTTTGTTAGATCTAAGCTTGCAACCTGGTTTTGGTCCTGCTTCTACTAAGGCAATTGCCCAAAGGCAAAGTTTACCAGCTCCATATTTAGAAAAGTTATTGATTGAAATGCGCAAAGCAGGCCTTGTTAAATCAGTACGTGGATTACAAGGCGGCTATCAATTAGCTTTCTCACCTGAAAAGATTTCTTTGGGAAATATTTTATCTGCTGTCGGAGAAACTAAACTTCCGCTATCTAATTTACAACCAGAAGGAGAACAAGTAGAGGACTGGGTAACCCTTACTCTATGGAAACATCTTCATGAAAAAATCATTCAGGCTCTAGAGAATCTGACATTGGCCGATTTATACTATGACGCAAGAAGTGCTCAAGCCGCTCAGGATGAGCAAGTTAATTTTGTTGTCTAAAAAGCTTAACATCTTGGTATATTTGTCAGCCGGCAAGATTCCTCAAAAATTGTTACATTATGTAATAATAATCAGCCATCACCTCAGCAATGTTAAATAACAACAATCTAGTAGAGTATGAAGAGTCGTTTGCTAGTAGGCATATAGGATCTAATGCCAAGCAGATAGAGAGCATGTTGGAGAGCTTGGATTTTACTAGTTTAGAGCAGTTGGTAGAAGCTGCTGTGCCCTCTTCTATTGCCTTAAATAGAGCTCTATTACTGCCATTGGCTCTGACTGAAGCCAAGGCCTTAGAAAATCTCAGAGCTATTGCCAGTGAGAATCAAATCTTTAAATCCTATATTGGCTCTGGTTACTATAATTGTTACCTACCTGGAGTGATTCAGCGCAATATTTTAGAATGTCCAGGCTGGTATACTGCTTATACTCCTTACCAAGCTGAGATTGCTCAAGGTAGATTGGAAGCTCTTTTGAATTTTCAAACCATGATTATTGATCTATGCGGACTGGAAATTGCCAATGCCTCTTTACTAGATGAGGGAACTGCCGCAGCTGAAGCGATGGTGATGAGTCATGCTATCTCTAAAAATAAAGCTCAATCTTTTTTTGTTTCTCAATATTGCCATCCCCAAACCATAGAAGTAGTCAAAACTAGAGCTCTACCATTGGGTATCCAACTTATCATCGCAGATGAGCAGACATTTGAGTTTACAGAAGATATCTTTGGGGCGCTATTACAATATCCCAATACTGAAGGGGCAATTATTGACTATAGTCAATTTATTGAAAGAGCTCACCAAGTTAAAGCTCTAGTGACAGTTGCAGCTGATCTTTTAAGCTTGACCCTTCTAAGGCCACCAGGAGAGCTGGGAGCAGATATTGCTGTTGGTAGCACGCAAAGGTTCGGTTTGCCTTTAGGCTATGGGGGTCCCCATGCGGCCTATTTTGCCACCAGGGAGATCTATAAAAGACAGATTCCTGGGCGAATAGTAGGAGTTTCTAAAGATATTATGGGTAAAAGGGCTCTCAGATTAGCCTTGCAAACCAGAGAGCAGCATATCAAAAGAGATAGAGCTACTAGCAATATTTGTACAGCCCAAGTACTGCCCGCCGTACTTGCTTCGATGTATGCAGTTTATCATGGACCAGATGGACTTTTAAAAATTGCCACTAGAATCCATTTACTGACTAAGATTTTAGCTAAAGGACTACAAAAGCTAGGCTATCAGCTTAAAAATGAGGTTTATTTTGATACTATTGCTTTGCAGGTTCAATCAGCTCAAGAAATTATAGAACTAGCGCTCTCTAAAAAAATTAACCTGCGGCAATTAGATGAGCAAACAATCAGTATCGCCTTAGATCAGACAACTCAACTAGAAGATCTAGATACACTTTGGAGTGTTTTTGCTCAAGCTGACCAGTTAACTTTTACATTGGATGAATTAGAAGTATCTCTTCAATATCCTGAAAATCTTAGCCGTTCTAGCCGATATTTGAGTGAACCAGTTTTCAATCTCTATCACTGCGAAACAGAACTTTTGCGTTATATTCACCAACTAGAGAGCAAAGATATATCTTTAAATAGCTCGATGATTCCTCTTGGCTCTTGTACCATGAAATTGAATGCAACTGCCGAGATGATCCCCATTACTTGGCCTGAATTTGCTCAGATTCATCCGCATGCTCCCCTAGCACAAACCAAAGGATATCAAATTCTTTTTAAACAATTAGAAGAGTATCTAGCTGAAATCACAGGCTTTAGTGCCATTTCCCTTCAACCAAATGCCGGATCCCAAGGAGAATATGCGGGATTACAGGTCATCCGCCAGTATCATCATTCTAGAGGACAAAAGGAAAGAAACATCTGCTTGATTCCTGAATCAGCCCATGGAACCAACCCAGCTAGCGCTGTAATGTGCGGGATGAAAGTAATTCCAGTTGCCTGTGATCTTCAGGGTAATATTGACATCCAAGATCTGCAAAATAAAGCCGAGCAACATAGCCAGCATTTAGCGGCCTTGATGATCACTTATCCCTCAACTCATGGGGTATTTGAAGAGGGAGTAAGTGAGATTTGTGAAATTATTCATGCTCATGGCGCTCAAGTATATATGGATGGAGCAAACATGAACGCTCAAGTTGGGCTATGTCGGCCTGCTGATTTTGGAGCAGATGTCTGCCATCTAAATCTACATAAAACCTTCTGCATTCCCCATGGTGGTGGTGGACCTGGCATGGGTCCTATTGGAGTAAAGCCCCATCTAGCAGCTTTTTTACCTAGAACCCCATTGCAACAAAACCCAGAAAATTCAATAGGTTTGATTTCCTGGTCCTATTGGGGAAGCGCTAGCATTTTGCCTATTTCCTGGATGTATATCAGGATGATGGGCGCTGGAGGTCTCACTAAAGCTACAGCAGTGGCTATTCTCAATGCTAACTATATGGCTATGCGACTAGCGCCCTATTATCCAATCTTGTTTACTGGCCAATCTAATTTAGTTGCTCATGAATGTGTAATTGATTTGCGCCCACTTAAGAAACTGGCTTCAATTGAGGTGGAAGATGTAGCCAAACGCCTTATGGATTATGGCTTTCATGCCCCTACTGTCTCTTGGCCGGTCCCGGGTACTATGATGATTGAACCGACTGAAAGCGAATCGCAAGCAGAATTAGATCGCTTCTGCAATGCCATGATTAGTATTTTCAATGAGGTCAAACAGATCGCCTCAGGAGAGCTGGATTTAGTAGATAATCCCTTAAAAAATTCACCCCATACGGCCCAAATGCTCCTGACAGGAGAATGGACTCATCCTTATTCTAGAGAGCAGGCTGCCTATCCAATCGAGAGTGATTATAAATTCTGGCCTTGTGTATCTAGAATCGACAATGCCTATGGGGATCGTCATTTAGTCTGCTCTTGCGCCCCAATGGATGAATATAACTAATCACTTAGCTATAGTGAGGATAGGAGGTATTGGCTATGTTGTTTGAGACTTTAATTGAGCAATTGCAAAGCGATCAAGCCTATCCTCACCCAGTTCAATTACCTATCCAGGTCATACAAACTCATGATGCTGCGGTTTTTTTGACTGGAGATTATGCCTACAAGCTCAAAAAGCCAGTAAATTTTGGCTTTTTAGATTACTCTACTCTAGCTAAAAGAAAATATTATCTAGAGCAAGAATTAGAATTAAATCTAAAGATTGCGCCAGATATTTATCTAGAAGTATTGAGCATTAATCTTCAAGGAAATCACCTTAAAATCAATGGAGAAGGAGACATAATTGAATATATTCTCAAGATGCATCAATTTCCCCAAGATTGTCTCTTAATCAATCTATTTGAAGCAGGAAAATTAGAAGAAATTCATTTACAAGAGCTTGCCAAAATAGTAGCTGATTTTCATCTTCATAGCAAAACCAATGACTATATAACTAGTTTTGGAGATCCTGTAAATATCAAGAAATATTTAGATCAAAATTTTGAACAAACCCAAAAATACATTGGTAGTTTACAAACCCAGCAACAATATGATCAAACTGTCGCTTTTAGTGAAGAGTTTTTCCAGCATAAAAGTGACAGTTTGAAAATTCGTCAAACCCAGAATAAAATTCGTGAATGCCACGGAGATCTTCATCTTAAAAACATTTGTTTATGGAATAATAAAATTCGACTATTTGATCGTATTGAATTCAATGATAATTTTCGCTATGTCGATACTATGTATGATGTTGCCTTCACGATTATGGATCTAGATTCAAGAGATCGAAGCGATCTGAGCAATATTTTTCTCAATAGTTATCTTGAGCAGACAGGAGATTGGGCAGGATTAGAAGTCTTGCCAATGTACCTTTCACGCCAAGCTTATGTCAGAGCCAAGATCAACTCTCTCATGCTAGAAGATCCCCAAATTCCCACACCAGAAAAACAAACCTCTTCAAAGAGCGCAGTAGATTACTATAGATTAGCCTATCAATATTGCCTGAGAAAAACAGCAAAATTGA
Source organism: uncultured cyanobacterium (assembly GCA_903887375.1). Lineage (GTDB taxonomy): Bacteria > Cyanobacteriota > Cyanobacteriia > Cyanobacteriales > Microcystaceae > CAISPN01. Next base: position 69,173 of record CAISPN010000119.1, on the reverse strand, counting down.
TTTTGATGTCGGGTCCTTCTGGCTCAGGTAAATCCACAGTAGCCCATTACCTGGCCCAAAAGCTCAATGCTATACATATTCGCTCAGATGCTGTTCGCAAAAATCTAGCCGGAATAGCTCTACAGGAAAAAGCCACAGAAGATCTCTATAACACTCAAATGAACCATTTGACTTATCAAAAGCTCCTTGAGCTAGGCAGATTAGCTCTTGAGAGTGGATTTTCGGTGATTTTGGATGCTAAATTTGATCATAAATATTGGCGAGATTTGGCTAATTCTGAGCTAATGATCTATTGCTATGCCCCGCTTGATATTTTAAAAGAGCGATTAGATAAGCGCAAAAACGATATTTCTGATGCGACTAAAGATCTCCTCGAGTTGCAGCTATCGAGCGCCCAGCCGTTTACTCCCTCTGAAAAAAGTCATCTTTTAGTACTTGATACTACAGCTAATTGGCAGGAGCAGTTAAATAAAATATTGGAGGAAAAACACTATGAAAAATAAAAAGAGCTCTTTCCCTCAGTGGAATAAGCCATTTGCTGATCTGGTAGATAATATAGTCAAAACTACAGAACAGATAACTCATATGGTTGATCCTGCCACTATTGGCGGCGCGTTTGTTGGCATGTCAGCCGGTGAAGTAGTAGGAGCAACTGTTGGTGGTCTAGTTGGTTCAGTGATAGGTCCAGAAGGGACTATCCTAGGAGCTAGCATAGGATCTGCAGCTGGTAATTACATTGGTGCAAAATTGGGCTCAGATTTTTTCCAGGGGCAACATCGAGAAAACAAAGTACAGTCAATAGTTAACTTTGTCGGACTCAAAACCGGAGAAAATTTGGGGACAACAGTCGGAGTTGTGGGCGGGGCAGCTTTGGGTACTATCATAGCTGGACCAGTTGGTGGATTAATTGGCAGTGTTTTTGGCGATGCTCTAGGTGGTCAATTAGGAGAAGATGCTAGTATCTATATCCAAAATAGGTCTAAACCTGAACAAAAGCTGCAAACTACTTTGCCAGATTGGATCGGACATACAATGCAGGATTTTTTAGGCGAAAGTGGTACAAGCGCTCTAGGAAGAACGATTGGACAGACTATCGCAGGGCCTGCTGGAGCTGAGATTGGTCAGACCCTAGGCACAATGACTGGTAAAAAAATCCAATGGTCACAGCTAACTAGTTCTCCAGAAAGATAGAGTTGCCATGGTTTCAAGGGGATCAACGTAGAGACATTCCACCTTATTAAATTTATTTTTGTAACCTAGCTCTATCATCTCTTCAACTTTTTCAGGAAAGTCACTAGAGCTGATGTGGCTCTCAAGCAATAAATATTCCTCTGGGGTGATTTGAGTCCAATCTTGACGAATATGAGCTAAATAGCGATCTAAATAGGCATAAAGATCATTTTCTTGCTCTCGGCGCATGACATCTATCACGATCAATTGTCCATTCTCAGGTTTTAAAAAATCAAAAACCTCAGCCAAGAACTTGTCTTTTTGAGCCAGATTAAGATGATGAAGAGCAAAGGAAATTAAAATACAATCAAAACTGTTGAGATATTCTTGAGATAACTGTTGTCCCAAAGGATTAAAATCTGCTTCAACCAGGACAACTTGGCAGCCAAGAGAATGTAAATTATTATTGGCACTTTCTAAAGCTACAGGAGAAATATCAATGCCATAGTAACTAGCTATATTGAGACCAGATAAAGCTTTAGCTGTATAACTAGCATCCCCACAACCTAATTCAAGCATTGTGATTGGTCTGTTAAAAGAGCTCTTTAATATTGCAGTTAGGCAATTATAAATTCCCTGATGGCTCATATAGTCAAAATCAAGAACTTTTTGGTAGACTTGCCACTGCTCGGTGAAAAATTCACGAGGATACATTATCTTAGACATTTAATACTAACTCCCACATAACAAAAAAAGAGGAGATAAAATTTCCCCTCTTTTTCTTAGACAATTTTGGTGAATTACGATTCAGCTGCTACGCGAGCATAAAACACGCCACGAACTTTGACATCTAGAGGATCTTTGGCACCTAGATCGGTATCAGAGGGCTGTTCTCCTTCAAATACACCAGAGATTTCGCCAGTATCTGCATCAATTTTGGTGACCTGCAGAGACATAGTGCCTTTGCCTAGTCCCGTTCTTTTTGTATTGAGTCTTTTGTACTCAGCGCTATCTCCACCAGCTGGAAGTGCAATTGCAGTATCATATCCGGTGTAAAGACCGCGACCTTTAGGATCTAGGAACCCAGCACCACGATAAGAAGGAACGCTGTAATTTCCAACAAAATCACTAGAGGTAGTCAAAGCAGTAAAACCAGACTCAGTTTTACCAACTAGGTTTTTTAAGGTAAAGAAGAAGGGAACTTCTTCTCCGCCAGGTAGAAGAACTGTAATAGGCTGGAAATCAATGCCGTCTTTTTCTACAAAGGTCAGAACGCCCTTACTATCTAAGGTGATGGTACCTGAAATCTGCTCTAAGCTGGAAGTTTTGCGTGTAAGCACCTTACCTTTTATATATTCAGCGCTCTGGCGCTTATTGGCAGGCTCTTCTTTGACAAAATACTCCTGTGGCTCCAGACAAAGATCGGAGACTTGATAGGTTTTATTGGGCTCAAGAGCAATCGAACCTCTGGTAAAAGATTGAATCTCAGGACATGTGTTAGCCAATCCTGTACCAACAATCTCATCATATGTCAACTGAGTTTTGTCAACCGCTTCGGCAGGTCCATTACTACAAGCAGTGAGCACGCCCAGACACAATGCCAAAAAGGCCACAAGCAACGCACGAAATTTCATGTTTAACCTCGCTTTTTCAATTTCTAAAATTAAAATCCCTAGTGTTTCCTAGAGTAAATGTAAGAGCTTTCCTAATCTCTATCTATCAAGACGCTTAGAGTATTTTAGGGCAAAATGGCAACCATACTTCAAGGTCGTTACAGAGGTTAAACCAGCTTTCTTAAAAGCCTTTATCCTAGCTATAGATCACATCTTAGCAATAATTTCCTCAAACCGAGACTGACCATATCTCATGATACTTAGCAAATCTTCTGATTTATTAGCAGGACCTTCTTTCTTCTCATCTAGGCTCATGGTCAAGGCCGCTTGATAGCCAGCTTTGGTTACTTGATCTTTAACTGAATCGAGAAAATCTCCTTCAGGATAGGTGAAATAGTTTATGGCGACTCCTAGTTGTTTTTCTAGAACTCGTTTTGATTCTTGCAATTCATAATCAACTTTTTCGGGGCTGAGTTTATCCAATCGCAGATGATTTACAGTATGAGAGGCAATTGTAATCAGACCACTGTGAGACATTTCTTTAACTTGGGACCAATTGGCCTTTGGCTTACCAACTTGATTGCCAACATAGTTAGTATGAACTGACCAAACTGCTGGATAGTGATATTTTTTCAACAAGGGAAAAGCATAAAGATACTCGCCAAGATAATTGTCATCAAAGCTCAGGAGAATTGGCTTGGCTGGCAAGGCTGAACCGGTACGCAGATGCTCAACCAATTGCTCTAAGGTAATAGGTGTGATGCCCTTTTGCTGGATAGTTTTAAAATGTTTTTCTAAATGTTTAGGAGTGATATCCCAGTCAATATCCTTGATTGGGCGAACGTCATGATACATAATGATGGGGATATCAAGCGCTCTAGCTTTAGGATTGATCTCGGGAAAAGGGACAGCTAAGGACTCTAATTTTGGTGTTGGTTGAGTTGAAACAACCTTAGCTGTTGGATTATGAGTATTTAAGATAACTGAGATGGCTATTGCCAGCAAACCACCTAGTACCACCAAAATTAGCCAAGGAATCGCCCTACGCATAAATATTGAACGTCATGATCAGCAACTATCATTAAATCACAATATATCTGTCATTTGCAGCTGATAATCTTTTAAGATAAGGATGATTTGTTGCAACAAGATTTATGAAATCACCTAGTTCAGATCAAGCTCTTTTCTCCAATCAATTAAAGGAATTTGGACAGATTGTGCGTGAATTGGTTGCTCAATCCAGCCAGAGTCCTCTGTTGATTTTGCGCATCCTTAGAGAATTAGAAGCCTTACATCAGGAAATAAGATCCCAAACTTTTGAAAAAATACTACCTGATACCCGACATTCACTTTATCCTCTGCTAAAGGATATCCAGGAAAATGGCGGCTGGCCATATATTGAACGAATGAAACTGCGGACTATCCTTCAGTTTCTCAATCTTGAAAACGATTTAAAAGAGCAAGAGTCTATGTCTTTTACGGTTAATCCAATAAAATTCGGTACAGATGGTTGGCGCGGCGTAATTGCTGCTGATTTTACTTTTGAGCGCGTAGCATTGTTATCTCCGATTGCGGCAAAAGTCCTTGAGCAGGAATACGGCGCCAATGGTAGTCGAAGAATCATCGTTGGCTATGATCGTCGTTTTTTAGCCCAAGAATTTGCCCAATGCGCAGCTGAATCCATTGCAGCAGTTGGCTATGAGGTTTGGCTCTCAGATAGCTTCGCTCCAACACCTGCTTTTAGTTGGGCAGCTAAGGCTGATTATGCCCTTGGAGCTATTGTCTTGACAGCAAGTCACAATCCTGCCAAATATTTAGGTCTAAAGGTCAAAGGTGCTTTTGGTGGTTCCGTAGGACCTGAAGTGACTGAGAAAATTGAAAAAATGCTCTCTGGTCCTGCTATTGAACTAAAAGATGGAGGTTCAATCAAAAAATTTGACCCTTGGGAAAGTTACACCCAACAGCTAAGAACTAAAGTAAATCTTGGCGCTATTCAACATGCTGTTAATACTGGCCAATTAAAGATTTTTTCCAATCCCATGTATGGTTCTGCTTCAGGCGGCTTGGAGAGAATTTTGCAAGTTCCAATCACCGAGATTAATGGGCAAGCTGATCCTCTTTTTGGTGGAGGCTCACCTGAACCATTACCTCGCTATCTTACTGATTTCCTTGAGCTAATAAAGTTTGATTCTTCAAGTGAAAAATTAAAAGTTGGCTTGGTATTTGATGGAGATGCAGATCGCATTGCGGCAGTCGACGGTTCGGGAAATTTTCTTAGCTCGCAAAATCTTATCCCTATATTGATTGAACATTTAGCTTTTCGGCGAGGATTAAGTGGTGAAGTTGTCAAAACTGTCAGCGGCTCAGATCTTTTTGTTCGATTAGCTCAAATATTTAATTTGCCTCTATCTGAGACGGCAATTGGCTATAAATATATAGCTGACCGTATGCTTACTCAGCACGTTCTTATTGGGGGTGAAGAATCCGGTGGAATTGGCTATGGCACCCACATCCCAGAAAGAGATGCCCTACTTTCTGCTCTCTATGTTCTGGAATCTGTCGTTGAATCTGGGCAGGATCTGTCTGTTCTCTATCAGCAGTTACAAGCTAAAACCGGCTTTTTTAGTGAATATGACCGCATAGATCTTCCTCTAGGTAGTATGGAAGTCAGAGATAGACTGATACAAAATCTCAGCGAAAATCCTCCTAAAACAATCGCAGGTCAAGATGTAATTGACTGCAATACCACTGATGGTTATAAATTCCGTCTAGCTGATAAGCGCTGGCTTTTGATCCGCTTTAGTGGCACTGAGCCAGTTCTAAGACTCTATTGCGAGGCTGCCAACAAATCTCAAGTACAAGAAACCCTAGAATGGTCCCGTAACTGGGCAAACTCGATTACACAATGACTACCCTAGTTTTAGCAAGTAGCAATCCAGGCAAACTTCAAGAGATGAAGGAGTATTTTGCGAATGTTAAATGGCAACTGCAATTAAAACCGCAAGATCTTGAAGTAGAAGAAACTGGCCGGACATTTTTGGAAAATGCATCACTTAAAGCCTCTCTAGTTGCTCTGGCTTTAAACCAATATACAATTGCCGATGATTCTGGATTGAGCGTGAGAGCTCTAGGCGGGGCTCCTGGAATCTATTCGGCGCGCTATGCGCCTACAGATGCTCTATGTATTGAAAAACTTTTAAAAGAGCTGGAAAACTCGAGTGACCGAGTAGCCGAATTTGTTTGCGCTTTAGCAGTTTCCGATCCAAATGGCCAAATAATTCTGACTTCTCAAGGGAAATGTCAGGGAATAATTCTAAAAAAGCCCCAAGGAGAGAGGGGATTTGGCTATGATCCTATCTTTTATCTACCCGAATATGGAGAGACATTTGCGCAAATGGATCCGGATTTAAAAAGCCGTCTCTCCCACCGCGGTATAGCTTTTGCATCTCTCCTACCAGCTTTAATTGAACTAGAAAAGAGTATTTAGTAGAGCATTAAAAAAGAGAGTAGAGACAGATAATCTCAACTCTCTAAAAAATTTTAGGAAATTTTTGAGCTAAATAGCTTCGAAATCTTTTTCTCCAGTACGAATACGTATGATTTGATCTACAGGAGAAACAAAAATCTTACCATCTCCAATTTCGCCTGTTCTGGCGGCAGCTATTAATTTTTCTACCACCATTTCAACTTGATTGTCTTCTACCACAATCTCTACTTTGAGTTTTTGCAGAAATTCGACTGTATATTCAGAACCACGGTAACGCTCCGTTTGTCCTTTTTGACGACCAAATCCACGTACTTCTAAAACTGTCATACCAACTATTCCAGCATTAACGAGTGCTATTTTGACCTCATCAAGCTTAAATGGACGAATTATGGCTTCAACTTTTTTCAATTTCTAACTCCTTGTTCAGTTGTCTAGTTTTAATTTCTAATTTAACTCTTACTTCTGTAAAGTCTTTATCATTTTATCAGACTATTTTTTTGTAGCATTGAACACCAAGTTTTAGTTACTAGCTATCCAAGTTAGCCAAGATTCGGGCAAGGGTTGTTTTTCTCTTGTCATGATATCTATACATAAATGTATGGTTTTTGACCTTGCTATCAGTTGTTGCCTTTGAGCGAACAGATAAACCTGATAATCTACAACAAATCGGTTCTGGTTGACTAATGTTGGCAGGGCAACAACCTCTACCTTATCTCTACAAAAAAGAGGTTTTAAAAAATCTATTTCAGCATGAACTATAGGTATAGCAGTTTTACTTGAGCAGAGGAAGTCTCTGAGGTTTATACCATGTTCTTGAAGCTCAAACTCATAGGCTTCATGACAGATCGAGAGCAACTTAGCAAAGTAAATTACTCCTGCTGCGTCAGTATCGCCTAGTTGCACTGTTCTATGATACGCCATAAGGAAATTAATATAACATCAATTTCATTGTTTATCTTAATTGATAAGTAAAACTAATGTAATCTCTAGCTAGCTATACAAATAACGAGTCTGAGACATTTGATTTTCATGTTAAGTTATGTCAAGTAAGTTATATTCTAACTAAAAAACAGGTCATTTTAAGTACAAACGGGCTGACCTCCCACCTTAAAAAAGGAAACAATTCATGAATAGCAAAAAAATCAGCTCAATAGTAAAAGCAGCTTTAATTTTAGGTGTAACCATGGGAAGTTATGGTTACCAAAACGTAGCTCATAGTAGTCCTGTCAATGGCAGTCGCGGCGTCGCATCCTGGTATGGCGATGCTGGAAGTGGTTATACTGCAGCTCATAGAACTTTACCTTTCGGCTCAAAAGTCAAGGTTACTAACCTTAGAAACGGTCGCTCTGTAGTTGTAACAATCAACGACCGTGGTCCCTTCATCAAAGGTAGAATAATCGATCTTTCTCCCAGAGCGGCACAAGCAATCGGCATATATGACTCTGGTGTAGGCGAAGTTCAAGTAGACGCATTATAAAAAATAAAACTTTATTGATCTACACCTAAATTGTCTTTTAATGACTCCAAAACAGACCAACGACTATCAATCAAACTTTGTTGTTGGTTGTTTGGATTAGAAGGCGCTTGGCAATCATTAGAGCAGATTTGCTTAAGGGGCATAGTCAGACACATCTGCTCATAAAGCCAAGTTTGGGGGTTAAAATGCCCATTAACAGGCAGGCTTTCTGCCAAGTCTTCCAAGGCAACCTCCCTTTCTGGAGGATACTCTTTGTCTTGATCGCTTTCTTTGTCTAGCCAGATTATCTCTGAAGTATCGACAATCAGCTTATAGTTATATTGTTTCAAGCATCTATCACAAGTTAAAGTTACTATTGTCTCAGCGCTAGCAATCACCTCTAAAAATGTTCCACCATGTCTGAGCTGTATCTTTCCCCGCACTGGCGTCAGGCTATCTAAATTTTCAATAAAACAATCAACAACAATGTCTTGTTTTTTTTGAAGAGATTTAAGAAGATGGGGTATATAAATAGTTTCCATTTTTTCAACACCTAGAATTATAAATATAAATTAGCTATTTTTTTCTTTTCAGCAATTGCCAGGATTTAGAACTGTCGACTAGGGTAAAATTTTGCTCTAAATATTTATCATAATATTTTATTAATCTATCTACTGCTTTATAACTATCGCTATCTTTGGCAATCATAACCATATTTGCTCCTTTAAATATTTTTTCAGGTTCGAACTGGAAGTGATGATTATTGTTGACAGACGAAGGCACAGGAGCCATATACGAAGTACCGCCCTCAGGGGGTGGCAATTCAAGTGCAAATGGAAATGGATTGGAAAAATCAACAGCGGCAATTCTACTATCTTGGGAAATATGTTTACGTAGAAGCTCCAGTCCATCATTGACCTTGATTGGGTAAAGAGACGGGTTACCAATATTGTATCTTGTGGAAATTGTGCTTGTCATTTGATAATCAGGAATGAAAAAATCGGCCATGCTCTTTGAATTGAATTTTTGGGATTGTGCCAATTTACTAGGGTTGGGTTTATCTAAGATAAAGGCTGAAATTATGCTACTGGTATCTTGAAAGAAAATATTGCCAAATAATATAGGAATGATGATGACTATGCCTAAAAAATAGGTAAATAAACCTCTGGTATCTAGGGGGTATTCTATCGACTTGAATCTTCCACAAAAATAGTTGAGAAAAATAAGACCTGCTACAAAAAACAGGGGTATTTCGGTATCTTGAGCAGAAAAAATACAAAGGAATATAGATGAAATTGTGATGAGGATTATTGATAGAAGTGATAGAATTTCGTTCAATCTAGCATCTTTTTCCTGGGTTCTCCAATATTCAAGAAATAAAATTAGTAAAGAAGCTAAACATGTATATAAATACCCAAAATTTTCAGCTACTATATAGTAAAAAAAGGCATACCCAGAATGATCGGAAACATAATCAGCTGCTATAGAATTCATCTCTCCTATATAGGCAAACACATTTAATCCAAAACAGATGTTCATCAATGCAATGCTCAATCCAAAAGAAACAATCAAAGATATGAACCATTTAATCGGCTTTTGAGAGAATAAGCAACTTATTATTAGTGCAGAAACACCTACTGCAAAAAAAGTTAACTTACTAAAAATTAGCAATGCCATTAAGGTACCTGTTGTTACTCCACTTCTGACCGAATTAATTCGTTGCTCTTTACGTGGGAGAATTAACAACTCTATCAACAGCATCGCAAGGAGAACATAGCCCTGCCTATTGTAAAGCATTGCATAGCCAGTAAAGTCTGGCGATATACTTGCCAAGGATCTTGGTGCAATCAGCAGACTCCCTATGAATATTGAAAATAAAAAAGCATTGAGCGCACTAAGACGATTGCGAGCTATCTTCCATGCCCATGGGGTAAGAACTATAAATACTATTATGTTGCCATAGAGAATCGATAGGGCCTTAGCTCCTGTGAGTCTCATGCCAAAAGAATCAATTAAGGCTGTCAATGGGGGAATAAATGGAGCAAAGTCCACATTGAGTTTTTGACCATGGATAATCCTCCAAGCCACATCAAGTTGGATTATTATGTCCCAGGGAGCACTGCGGATCAAAGGGAAACCCACAGTGAGCATCAACGCAATAGAACTTGCCATCAAAATCAACAGGATAAAAAAACCTATCTTGTAACTTTGCTTGGAATCTGAGGAGAAAAAAGAGAGAATAGGTCTAATGATCTTTTCTTGTGACATAGAACGAATAATAATATCGAGTCAATTGGGTAGGATTGAATTTTTATCCTGCTCGTTCTCTTTGTCTAGCCAGATTATCTCTGAAGTATCAACAAAAAGCTTATAGTTGTATTGTTTTAAGCTTAGCTATTTTTTCTTTTCAGCAATTCCCAGGATTTAGAACTGTCAATTAAAGTGAAATTTTGCTCTAAATATTTATCATAATACTTTCTTAATCTATCTACTGTTTTATGATTATCACTATCTTTGGCAATCATAACTATATTTGCACCTTTGAACATTTTTTCAGGCTCAAGATGGTGATTATCATTGACTGAAGCTCCTCCATCTGGAGGCGGCAACTCAAGAGCGAACGGAAAAGGATTAGAAAAATCGATAGCGACAATTTTACTATTTTTAGAAATGTGTTTACGTAGAAGCTCAAGTCCATCATTAACTTGATGTGGATAAAGAACAGGATGTCCTTGATGATATTTTTCAGCAACCATGTGCGAATATATATCATCTGGAATCATGAAATCTTTCATGGAATTTGACTTGAACTTTTGAGATTCAGCTACAGTACTAGTATGAGGCTTGTTCAGGATAAAAGCAAAGATTGTGCTGGTAGCATCTTGTAGAAAGATATTCCCAAACAACATAGGAATGATAATCAATATACCTAAAAAATAGGTAACCATACCCCGAATATCCAAAGAATATTGAACAGATTTAAACCTTCTGGCGAAATAGTCAAGAAAGATAAGTCCTGCCACAAAAAATATGGGTATATCAGTATATTGCGCAGAGAAAATACAAAGAAATATTCCTGAAATAGTAATCAAAACTATTGATACTAGAGACAAAATTTCACTCGATTTTGTATTTTTTTCCCTAGTTCTTCGATATTCTAAATATAAAATAGGGATTAAAGCTAGACATAGATATAGATACCATCGATTTTTTCCTAATATATAGCGCTCAATAGATGGATCATAATGCTGAGCGCTATAAAAAGCCGCAACAGAGCGAGTCTCTGCAAAATAAGCAAATATATTTAGTCCAAAAAAGATATACATAAAAGCAACACTCAACCCAAAAGAGAGCGCTACAGACAAGAACCACTTGAGGGGACGACCTCGGGTAAACAGGCAACTTAAAACTAGCGCTGCCAAAGCTACAGCCAAAAATGTGAGTTTGCAATACAAAAGTAGTGAGAGTAAAATACCGGTTGTAATACCACTTTTGAGAGAATTAGATCTGACATCTTTGCGTGAAGAAATTAACAATTCAATCATTAGCATTGCCAGAAGAACATAGCCCTGTCTGTTGTAAAGCATCGCATAGCTGGTAAAGTATGGCGATTTACTTGCCAAGAATCTTGGTGCAATCAGCAGGCTCCCTATGAATATGGAAAATAAAAAAGCATTGACCGCGCTAAGACGATCGCGAGCTATCTTCCATGCCCATGGAGTAAGAACTATAAATAATATTATGTTGGCATAGAGAATCGATAGAGCCTTAGCTCCTGCGAGCCTCATGCCAAAAGAATCAATTAAGACTGTCAATGGAGGAATCAATGGAGCAAAGTCCACATTGAGTTTTTGACCGTGGATAATCCTCCAAGCCCCATCAAGTTGGATCATAATGTCCCAGGGAGCATTGCGAATCAAAGGAAAACCCACAGTGAGCATCAACACAACAAGACTTGCCATCAATATCAACAAGATGAAAAAACCTATCTTGTAACTTTGCTTAGAATCTGAGGAGAAAAAAGAAAGAATAGGTCTAATGAACTTTTTTTGTAACATGGACCAAATAATAATAAGGATTGAAGTTATTGAATCACACCAAGATCATCAAGTTATATCAACTATTCTCAATATAAGTCAATGATATAGACTGCAGGAACTTAAAAATCTCAAGATTTTGTAAATTAATGTTAAAAAGACAAAGCTTTTCCAAATTTTTTTGACCTATTTTTAAGTTAGAAGAATTAGCCGAAAATTTTTGCGCTAGTTTTATAGAAGAAATCGACGCATAAGAAAAGTCTTTCTAAGGTTCAAAGGTTCTTGGGCTTGCTATGAAAGAGATAGAAAATTATCATCAGCTTCTGGGATTGGAATGGGGAGCGACAATTGAGGAAATTAACCAAGCATACAGGGATTTAGTTTTTATCTGGCATCCAGATCGTCTCCCAAGAGATAATACGCGGCTTTTGGATAAAGCTACGGCAAAGATTCAGCAAATCAACCAAGCTCGTCAAGGACTTTTGTGTTGGCAGGGTAAAAGAGAATCTGCATCTCAACAAAAGCCCGAAAACAATAACAAACAAGAGCAACCCTCTGATCGAGTCAATTGGGTAGGATTGAATTTACGCAAAAGAGATCTTTCTGGCTACAATCTTTCTTTGGCCAACTTAAGCTATGCGGATTTGAGAGATAGTTTCTTACCCAAGGCTAATCTAAAGCGAGCTAATCTTGCTGGAGCCAACTTAAATGGCGCTAATCTCCTGCAAGCTAATCTCGAGGAAGCTAACTTAGAAAAAGCCAATCTAATATCAGCTGATTTGAGCGGGGCTAATCTCAGAGGGGCTAATCTACAGAATACTCAAATTATTTCTGGTAAACGGCTGATGGTTAAGTTGACAGGTGCGCTTTTAGACGGGGCGATCCTTCCTCAAGAAATCAGACATTTTCAAAAGGCAAAACCATAAGCTAAATATATTTATATAATAAAAGACGGCAAAACATTACTAAGCAAATGCTAACAGTTGGCAATTTAAACATTTTATCCAATTGGTCAGGACACTTGGCTGCGTTTTTCCCGGGTATTGATAGTATGTTCTCTACCCAGGGAATCATGGTGATGCTTCTTGGGACATACGCTTTTGCGATGTGGATGTTCCTTTCTAATGCTCCTAAGGTTCATACCATAATGGTTTCAGATTTGGAGATTGCCCGGCAATTTTATGAAGGTTTCTTAAAACTTTCAGTTGCCCAGGTTCCCCTTCACTACTATTACAACTATGAACAGACCCTTGGTACTGCCGGAGTTGATCCTATGTACCTTAGCTCGCCCAATTCAGCTAATATCAAATATCGAGGCAGTGAAGGTCTCTGGTATCAATTGAAGAAAAATACTCAACTTCATATTATTGCAGGGGCAAACCTGGGAGAAAATGACCGACAGCGCCATGTCTGCTTTGATAGTAAATGTCTAGAAGCTATACTACTCAAGGTGCAATCGCGTCGCCTTAAGTATAAAATCAGGCGAGAAAAACCACTCAATTTTTTAGTTAAAGATCTCGAAGATAGAGTGATTGAATTGGCAGAAGTTTCAAACTAAATCCAACAATTTTTAGGAAAACTGCACTGAGATGGATCAACATTGGGACGTAATCGTCATAGGCTCAGGTATTGGGGGTTTGGTAACAGCAACCCAATTGGCAGCCAAGGGAGCTAAGGTTCTTGTTTTAGAGAGCTACATAATACCCGGTGGAAGCTCTGGATACTTTGCAACAGAGGGCTATCGTTTTGATGTCGGCGCATCTATGATCTTTGGCTTTGGAAAAGAAGGAACAACAAATCTTTTGACCCGGGCCCTCAAGGCTGTAAATGTCGAGTTAGAAACAATACCTGATCCTGTGCAAATTCACTATCACTTGCCCAATGAGCTAGATATCAAGGTTCAGCGTGACTATGATTCTTTTATTGAGCAATTGACTCAGCGCTTTCCAGCTGAACAGCAAGGCATCAAACGTTTCTATGATGAATGCTGGAAGGTTTTTAATTGCCTCAACAGTATAGATTTACTTTCCCTGGAAGAATATCGATACTTAATGAGGGTATTTTTTCAGCGGCCACTTTCTTGCTTGGGACTGCTCAAATATCTCCCTGTTAATGCTGGAGATATAGCTCGCCGTCATATCAAAGATCCAGAATTACTTAAATTTATTGATATTGAGTGTTATTGCTGGTCAGTAGCTAAAGCTGACTGGACCCCAATGATCAATGCAGGTATGGTTTTTAGTGATCGCCATTATGGAGGGATCAATTATCCCAAAGGGGGTGTGGGTAAGATTGCTGAAAAACTAGCAGAAGGCTTGGAAAAATTAGGCAGTCAAATTTGCTATAAGTCCAAAGTGAGCCAAATTTTAATAGAAAATGGCAAGGCTATTGGGGTTGAAATTATTGGCGGACAACAATACTATGCCAAAAAAATTGTTTCTAATGCGACTCGCTGGGATACTTTTGGAAAATTATTACCCCAAGAGAATTTGCCAGCAAAAGAGCGCAAATGGCAAAAGCGCTATCAACTCTCACCAAGTTTCTTAAATTTACATCTAGGGGTTCGTAGCTCTGTTATTCCAGCTGATTGTGAGTGTCATCATATTTTGTTAGAAGACTGGTCAAAAATGGAGCAAGAGCAAGGAACTATTTTTGTCTCTATTCCCACTCTATTAGATCCATCTTTAGCCCCAGAAGGCTTCCACATCGTCCATACTTTTACTCCTAGTTGGATGGATAATTGGCAAGATCTCCCGCCTAAAGAGTATGAAGAAAAAAAAGAAGATGCTGCCAACAATCTAATTGAGCGCCTTGAGAAAATTTTCCCAGGGCTAGAACAGGGACTTGATTACCAACAGGTGGGAACTCCTAGAACCCATAGACGTTTCCTAGGTCGTCAAAGTGGTACTTATGGCCCGGTTGCACATTATAAATTACCAGGATTATTGACTATGCCCTTTAATCGAACCTCAATTGAGAATCTCTACTGTGTGGGAGATAGTACTTTTCCCGGACAAGGACTCAATGCAGTGGCTTTTTCCGGTTTTGCCTGTAGTCATCGTATTGCTGTAGATTTGGGTCTTTAGATAGTTCTCAGATTATGGCAAGATAGAATTTGATTTAAAAAAATATTTTTTCAGAAATATGTCTAATATCTATAACGTTGAAATTCTTCACCAAGGCAAAACTTATAATATTCAAGTAGCCGAAGATCAAAATATCTTATCAGCTGCCCTTGAAGCAGGGGTAGAACTGCCGAGCTCTTGCACAGCAGGAGTATGTACTACTTGCGCGGCTTTATTGTTAGAAGGAACCGTCGAACAGGGTGATGCGATGGGAGTTTCTAAAGATCTTCAAAAAGAAGGGTATAGCCTATTATGTGTAGCCTATCCACGCTCTAATCTCAAATTAGAAACCGAAAAAGAAGATGCCATATATCAGCGCCAATTTGGCCGGCCCCAAGCTTAAAAACAAGTTTCTCTTCCTTTATCTGTAAACTTGCCATCTTCTGTTGCCAAAAACTCCCAACTATAGCTGTCTTTTGCTAGGTTTAGCTTGAGCACACCGTAGGTATCGGCATTGCGCACTTGACTATTGGGTTTAATATTGCCAAAACCGTAGTGATTTTTTCCGCCTGTTCCAATTACTATTTCCCGAATGCCTGCTTGGGGATCTAGTTTTTCATCAGGATTCTGCCGAGCAAACCTCTCATAGAGATGATCATGGCCGACCAAGACTAGTTCTACTTTAGCTTGATATAGATCTTGCCAGAATGTTGATAACTCAAGATAATTTCCATGGGTACCAGAAGAAAAACGGGGATGATGCCAGTAGGCAATCGTGCAGAGGTTCTTGTGAGTTGCCAGATCATCAAGGAGCCATTTTTCTTGGGGTGAATTTGGCCCGCAGCCTCCAACTTCTTGGCAGTTAGAATTAAGTGCAATTAAATGCCAATTTCCTAAATCATAGCTATAGTAACCTTTAGTAGGATCATGAGCCCTAGAGCCATAATATTGGTAGTATCCTTGGGCATTTTTAGTTTGGTATTCATGATTGCCAGCAACAGGATAGGCGATTTTGTTAAATCTGCCCCAACTAGGATCATAAGAAGCTTGAAAATCTGCCAAAGCTGCCTTTTCGTATTGATTATCTCCTAGTGGAAGTACTGCCTGTAGATTGGCTATCTTACTTGTAAGCCTGGCAGTAGCTTCCATTTGACATAGTCCTTTATCTCCATGTCCATTATTGAAATGGAGACTTGCTGGATCGCAGGCGATATCCCCCACTGCTGCTATCACTACAGTCTTTTGCTGAGCATGCACTAGTTCAACGCCTATTAAGCAAAACCTCACTACAACTACAGAACAAATTATTAATAGAATTTTGTTTAACCTAGTCATATTCTCAAGTTCCTTTTCAAGAGTGAGCGCTAATGTTATGCGATAATTGGTCTTAACTTTGGGAAACGATTCAACTTAGGAGAGATGCCCATGCCTGAGGCAGTAGGCGTAATACAAACACTAGGATTTCCCGCTGTTCTGGCCGCAGCAGATGCTATGGTCAAGGGAGCAAGGGTAACTCTAGTGTATTATGGATTAGCGGAAAGAGCTGAATTTATTGTGGTTATCCGTGGTTCTGTATCAGAAGTTGAACAGGCTATGTCCGCTGGAATAGCAGCAGCTGATTCAATCTTTGGAGGAGAGGTTGTTAGCCACTATATAGTGCCTAATCCTCCAGAAAATATAGTCGATGTTCTACCAATTCAATATACAAGCAAAGTAGAAAAATTCCGATCTTAGTCCAAGAAAAAAATTATCACAATCAAACAATTAAAATTTAGGAGAAGAAAGCTATGCCCGCACAACAAGCAGTTGGATCTTTAGAAACCAAAGGATTTCCTGGCGTACTTGCTGCAGCTGACGCCATGGTTAAAGCTGGACGTGTAGTTCTTGTTAATTACATCAGAGCCGGTAGTGCCCGCTTTACAATTAATATCCGCGGTGATGTTTCTGAAGTTAAAACTGCAATGGATGCAGGAATTGAAGCTGTTAAACGTACTGAAGGCGCTGTTGTAGAAACTTGGGTGATCATTCCCAGACCACATGAGAATGTCTCTACTGTTTTACCAATTGACTATAGCGAGGAAGTAGAGGTCTACCGCTTAGCAGCTGAAGGTACTACTACTACTCGTAAATAGCAGCCCTCAATTTCTTCTAAAGACATCAAAGCTACATCCTCCCAGCACTATTGGTTATGGGAGGGGCTTTTAAAATCTAAAAATAAGAAGAAAGTTAAATTTGGGATCTTTAGAGGGGAATCAGCTCAGGAAAATTGGGAAGTATCTGTTCACTGGTAAGCTCATCGCCAAACTTACTGGGAGAGAAATAAACCCCAATGGCTTCTAAGTTGCCTTGATAGTGCAAATTGATCAAGACTTTCAAGGCCGTGATGAGCGCATCTCTAGAGGCTAGATTGGTTTCAAGTTCTGGTACTTCCCCAATATAGGCAGCAGAGATCATAACCACTATATTATTGGTGGCAGGAATTGTCAAAGGAGTTTCCTGGACATCTTCAACTCCACCTTCGAGTTCAGAGCCACTTTTAAAGCGGCTGATAGAATCAGTAGATAAACTATTAAAGTAATCGCCTGCTTGGCCTTCATCCCAAAAAACATCTCCCTCATTGTGGGCAGATTGCCAATAGAGATCCATCTGCAGCAGATTTTCACAGATAGTTACTAAACTTTCTCCTACACTTTCAAGATCTCCATCAGACTCAATAGCAGATCTGCCAGCTTGGTTAAGAATTCCCAGCAGAGGAGCTATTTCCTTGCCGGTTAAATGAACAAATATTCTACAAACTACATAGCGGTTTTTTCCAGCAAGTCTATTGAGGCGGTCTCTCCAAGAAGTCATAATTTCCAGTTATTTCAAAATTTTATATATGCAGCCAGATGTGCAAGTTTCCCGAATTTCTACAGCATCTAAACCTGGCAATCCTGCAAGTTCTAGCTTTTCGTAGATCCAGCGAGCTAATTCTTCACTGGTGGGGTTTTCAAGCTGGGTTGATTCGTTGAGATAGAAGTGATCCAGATATTTGAGTCTGATCGGCTCTATATAGGATTCAATCAAGCTAAAATCCAGCAACATTCCCTCTTGAGAGCCTGAGGATTGGATTTGATTTCCTTGAATATAGACCTTACCTACCCAACTATGGCCATGTAGACGGCGACATTTACCCTCATGTTTTGGCAGTATATGTGCCGCCTCAAAGCGGAATTCTTTGTATACAGTCCACTGTGATTGCATAACCATAATTCTAGCAATTTAGGGGAAAGATCTAGAATCTAGATAGAACTTATTATCATAGGCAAATTATGGTTGAGCCATCTCCTTTTGCTTGGTTGAGACAACTAAGTCCCTTGGAATATCTTAAAAATTGGTATGAAGTCAGCGAAACTCGTATGGCTGAGATTTTAGAGCAAGTGCGCTTAAAGCTTCCTACAACTGAGGCTTTTTTGCTGGGAAAGACGCAAGCTGGTAAAAGCTCTATTATTCGAGGAATGACTGGCGTTTCAGCAGATATCATTGGTAGTGGTTTTCGTCCACATACCAGGTATATAGAACGTTATAGCTATCCCAATAATGAGCTACCTTTGCTTATTTTTACTGATACTGTTGGATTGGGTGATGTCGATCAACAGACTTCTGAGATAATTGCCGAGGTTGTTGAAGCTCTTGAAGAAAATATCACTGCTGCGCGAATTTTTATCCTGACAGTCAAGATCAATGATTTTGCTACAGATAGCCTTAAACAAGCTGCTCAAGCCCTTAAAAAGCAATATCCCAATATTCCTTTTCTGCTGGCAGTTACCTGCCTTCATGAATGTTATCCAGCTTCATTGAATAACCATCCTACTTCTTTAGCTGATTTTCCCGAAATTGAGAGAGCTTATCAGGCGATATTAAGTAATTTTCAAGGACTTTATGACAAGTCTGTTTTGATCGATTTTACCCTAGAAGAAGATGACTATGATCCCTTATTTTATGGACTCGAAAATCTGCGCAATAGTCTAACAGAACTGCTACCACAGGCTGAAGCTAAAGCTATTTATCAACTTTTAAATGATCTCAACCAGAGAGATATTGGTATTCTTTACAGGGATGTAGCTAGGCGTTATATCCTAACTTTTTCCGTAGTCGCAGGAGCAACTGAAGCCGTGGGTCTGCCTTTTGCCAGTATGCCTCTTTTGACAGCACTTCAGATTTCTATGGTTACCTTGCTAGGTAAATTATACGGACAGACCCTTACATTGTCTCAAGCTGGTGGTATTGTCAGCACCATTGCTGGTGGTTTTTTAGCTCAGGCTATTGGCAGAGAACTTATCAAGTTTATTCCAGGTTTTGGCTCGGCTATTTCCGCCTCTTGGGCCGCCGCCTATACCTGGGCACTCGGAGAGGCTAGTTGTGTATATTTTGGAGATCTTATAGGTGGTAAAAAGCCAGATCCAGCCAAGATCCAATCCGTCATGAGGGATGCATTTACTAGCTTTAAAAAGGGAGAAAACAAGTGAAACAATGGCAAGTTATAGCTCTTTTAATCCCTCCATTACTTCTTGTTGGTTTTCTGTTGTTTGCAGCATCAATACAAATTCATCAATGGGGATTAAGTTGGCTTTGGGCAATTTTTGGGCTAGTTATATTGCTCTGGAGATGGTTAATTGTCCATATCATCAAACCAGTAGGAGATCCCCTCTTAGAGCAAGTTAAGTTAGATTTACAAGATCAAATGGCTAAATCTGGCCAATTAGAAGGTCAAGTTAAAGCTGCCTTGGAGCAATCAATCAGTCTTGCTCTCAATGATCCACCTATTTGGGAAGATTGGGGCTCTTGGGCTGAGCGCTGTAAGGAATTGGTAATCAATATCGCCAAAATCTATCATCCAGAGGTGAAGTATCCTCTATTGAATATCTATCTCACCCAGGCCTACTGGCTTATGAGAACTACTGTAGATGATGTGGATATTTGGTTACAAAAACTTGAACCAATCCTAGGCAAAGTGACAGTAGGAGATGCCTTTAGAGCTTATGAAAATTATCAAATGATAGAGCCAATGGCTAAACCTATCTTGATGATTTGGCAATGGTCCCAATGGTTACTTAATCCAGCAGCTGCTTTAACTAGACAAATCACTGAACAATCTTCCACGCAGGCTAATATGCATTTGATTGCCAATTTCAGCAATCTTCTCAAAGAGGCGGCTCTGTTAAATTTAGCGAAAGGGGCTATTACTCTCTATAGTGGAGAAAATGTATCTATTGATAAACTTATTGCCAAGCCTGATTCCAAACAAACCCAGACCTTACAAGAAATTCTAGAAAAAGCCGAGCCACAGGAGAATTTACCCAATGCTCAGATCAATATTTTATTAGTAGGTAGGACAGGTGCTGGCAAAAGCAGCCTAATCAATACCCTTTTTAATCAGGAACTAGCTTATGTCGATCTCCTGCCTAGTACTATTGATTTTCAGAATTACTGCTGGAATTTACCAACGGGAGAAAAGCTCAATCTTTGGGATAGTCCAGGCTATGAGCAAAGTAATCGCCCCGATATCCAAGAGAAAGTGCTTCTTCAAGCCCAGCAAGCAGATCTGATTATTGTAGTGACCCCAGCTCTAGATCCGGCTTTGCTGATGGATCTCAATTTTCTTAGACAAGTCAAGAGCCAATCACCAGATATGCCAGTTTTGGTTGTTGTTAGCCAAGTAGATCGCCTAAGACCATTGAGACAATGGGATAACTCATATAATTGGAAATTTCCCACCAGAGCTAAAGAAATAGCCATCCAAGAGGCAGTTCAATATAGAATAGATTCGCTAGGACAGTTCTGTGATCTGGTATTGCCAATAGTTAGCGCTGATAACGAACAACATAGAATCGCCTGGGGTGATGAAGAAATAGCGTTAGCTCTGCTAGAGAGGATTGATCCGGCTAAGCAGTTTAAATTGGCCCGCTTTCTTTCTAATCGAAAAGCCAAGGCCACCACTGCCGCTAAGATCATCGAGCACTATACTACCATGATTGCTACAGGAGTGGGGATAGTTTCCCTAGTTAAAAGTCCTTTACTAGGCTACATTTCCATCTTTTTAAAAATCCCCCCAGATTTAACTTATCTGCTAGCTCAAAAAATACCAGTTGAGCAATTACCGTTAGTAGTTGGTAAACTTCAGATGGCTTTTGAGTTATTCACTCTTTTAAATTCTCAAAAATTAGACAAAAATAAGTTTGAGTTTGACCTGCTATCGCTTTGGCCAATTTTACTTAGAAGCGATCCCCCATTAGAGCGCAATATGTTAGCCTTTGGCCAAATCTTAATAGCTCATTACACAGGAATAGTACCCATCGATAAATTGTCACAAGAGTTTGAAAAATATCTAGAAAATTAAACATTAATTGTAATTAAAGTATCAGAAATAAAATTCAATTCTGATATTGTTACCATATATTCAAGTAACAAAAAAATCTTAAATAAATCTTAAAAATTGGCATTTTAAGAAATTAGATGTAACAATCTAAAGTCGTCTGGGGAATAATTTTTATGAAAAAATCAAAAACATCTCAAGCCGATTATCCAAATTTAGCAAATAATGATCTTGGTTCAGCAATAATAGATGGTACTTCTTTGTCTTTCGATTTGCTTGATTTTTCCTCATCTCAGGAACAGACCAATGGATATACCAAAAATCTAGCAGATGACACTGTTGGAGCCTTTTTTAAGGAAATGGCCCGCTATCCTCTTCTCAAACCAGAAGAAGAGATTGAATTGGCATCTCAAGTAAAATTTTTGTCCCAAGCCGAGCAAACCAGACAAAAATTACAATCTCAAAAACAGAACCCAATTACCAAGCTTGAATGGGCACAAGCTATGGGTTTTACAACAGAACGACAGCTTGAATATTTACTTTATAAGGGTCATAGTGCCAAAAGAAAAATGATCCGCTCTAATTTACGTTTAGTAGTTTCAATTGCTAAACGATATCTCAATAGGGGCGTCCCATTTTTAGACCTAATTCAAGAAGGCGCTATTGGGTTGAATCGAGCTACTGAAAAGTTTGATCCTAGCCGGGGATATAAGTTTTCAACCTATGCCTACTGGTGGATACGTCAGGCAATTACCAGAACTATTGCCAATGATGCAAGGATTATTAGATTGCCCATACATGTAGTTGAAAAACTAAATAAGCTCAAAAAGACTCAGCGCATCCTCAAGCAAAGCCTAGATCGCAATCCTACTGAGCAGGAATTGGCAAATGAATTGAATATCTCTAGAAATCAGCTTGGCCAATTATTACAACTTAGGAGACAATCTCTTTCTTTAAATCATCGTATTGGTAAAGGAGAAGATACAGAACTAGTAGATCTTCTTGAAGATGAAAATCTGCAATTACCTGAGGATAAAATGAGTGAATCAATGCTGCGTCAAGCAATCTATGATGTCTTGAGCGAAGTATTGACCGATAGAGAAAGAGATGTCATTGGCCTGCGCTATGGCTTGGCCAGCAGTCAAATATTCACTTTAGAAGAAGTTGGCTCAATGCTTAATCTCACTAGAGAAAGAGTAAGGCAAATTCAAAGCAAAGCTATGCGCAAATTGCGCCGCCCTCAGGTTGCTAAAAGACTAAAAGGCTGGTTAAACCAATAGAAAATACGTACTGAAATATGGTAATTACACCTCAAGGTACGGAAAACTACACTAGCAAAGAATGAGCCCTTCCCAGCACTATAGATGATATAGCGTAAAGCTAAAAACATTCCTTATAGTAATTGGGAGCAAGTTAGTAATATGGCAAAAGTTGTAGGAATAGATTTAGGAACAACCAACTCCTGCGTAGCTGTTATGGAAGGTGGCAAGCCAACTGTTATCGCAAATGCGGAAGGCTTTAGAACCACTCCTTCAGTGGTCGCCTATGCTAAAAACGGAGATCGACTAGTTGGCCAAATTGCCAAGCGTCAAGGGGTAATGAATCCACCAAACACTTTTTATTCAGTCAAGCGTTTTATTGGACGCAAGTATGATGAAGTGGGAACCGAAGTTACAGAAATTCCCTATAAAGTGCTTCGTGATGGCAATGCCAATGTCAAATTAGATTGTCCCGCCCAAGGTAAGCAATTTGCCCCGGAAGAAATTTCTGCCCAGGTTCTTAGAAAACTTGTTGATGATGCTAGTAAGTACCTCGGAGAGACAGTCACTCAAGCTGTCATCACTGTACCTGCCTATTTCAATGATTCACAGCGTCAAGCTACTAAAGATGCTGGCAAGATAGCCGGGATAGAAGTTCTGCGCATTATCAACGAGCCAACAGCAGCTTCATTGGCCTATGGTCTAGATAAAAAATCCAATGAAACTATCATTGTCTTTGACTTAGGTGGTGGAACCTTCGACGTTTCAATTCTAGAAGTAGGAGATGGAGTATTTGAGGTTCTAGCCACCTCTGGAGATACACACCTTGGTGGAGATGATTTTGACAAAAAAATTGTTGATTACCTAGCTGGTGAGTTTAAAAAATCTGAAGGTATCGATCTTCGTCAAGATAAACAGGCCCTGCAGCGTTTAACTGAAGCGGCAGAAAAAGCCAAAATTGAACTTTCCAGTGTCACTCAAACAGAAATCAACCTGCCCTTTATCACTGCTACGGCTGATGGACCCAAGCACTTGGATACAACTTTAACTAGAGCTAAATTTGAAGAGCTCTGCTCAGATCTGATTGAGCGCTGTCGATTGCCAGTTGAAAATGCTATCCGCGATGCCAAGATTGACAAGAGCGCTCTAGATGAAGTGGTTCTAGTTGGTGGTTCTACTCGTATTCCTGCCATCCAAGAACTAGTACGTCGTCTATTGGGTAAAGATCCTAACCAAAGTGTCAACCCTGATGAAGTAGTAGCAATTGGTGCGGCTATTCAAGGTGGTGTCCTAGTTGGTGAGGTAAAAGACATTCTCCTGCTTGATGTCAGTCCTCTTTCTTTGGGTGTAGAAACTCTCGGTGGCGTAATGACCAAAATCATTCCACGCAATACAACTATTCCCAGTAAAAAGTCAGAAGTCTTCTCCACAGCAGCAGATGGACAGACCAATGTAGAAATTCATGTTTTACAGGGAGAGCGCGAATTTGCTCGCGACAATAAGAGCCTAGGAACTTTCCGCCTTGATGGTATCCCGGCTGCCCCTCGTGGTGTACCCCAAATCGAAGTCACCTTTGATATCGATGCTAATGGTATACTCAATGTGACAGCCAAGGACAAAGGAACTGGCAAAGAGCAGTCTATTAGTATTACTGGCGCTTCAACCTTGCCTTCTGATGAGGTAGATCGTATGGTCAAAGAAGCTGAATCCAATGCATCTGCTGATCGTGAACGCCGTGAAAGAATTGATCGCAAAAATCAGGCCGATTCACTCGTCTATCAAGCCGAAAAACAACTTGATGAATTTGGAGATAAGGTTGCTGCTTCTGAAAAAGATAAAGTCAAAACCTTGATTGATTCTCTCAAAGATGCAGTTGCTAAAGAAGATGATGAGAAAATAAAAACTCTAATCCCTGAACTGCAACAGTCACTCTACACAATTGGCGCAAGTATGTATCAGCAAGCTGAAGCAGGACAAGCTCCAACAGAAGAGCCGACTTCTGGTGGTGGAGATGATGTAATTGATGCTGAGTTTTCTGAAACCAAATAGACTCACTAATCTAAACTAAAATAAAGAGCCATCTAAATAATTTTAGATGGCTTTTTTCTGTAGATTAATACTACACTTAAAATACTAGCGACAAGTGAAATGGAAGTTACCAGTATAAGATTAGAAAAAACCCTCTCAATATTGCAATGAACTATTTGCACGATGAAAGACCTACCTGGAATGAATATTTTCTGATGATGGCCAAGTTGGCCTCTACTCGTTCTACCTGTCTAGCTTTCCCAGTTGGCGCAGTTATTGTCAAAGATCGTCAAATTTTAGCTACTGGTTACAATGGTTCTCCTTCAGGTTCACTTCATTGTACTGCCCAAGGTTTTTGCTATCCAGGTTTGCCAACATGTGATTCTTCTGTCTCTTTGCCTTCGCGCGCTGTTCATGCTGAATCCAATGCTATAGCCCAAGCAGCTAAACATGGAATATCTACCCAATCAGCTAGTATTTACATAACCCTAGAGCCATGTCTATCCTGTCTCAAATTGATAATTTCTTCCGGTATTAAAGATGTATACTATGAAACACCTTTTAATATTGGAGATAAAGCAACAGTCAGGGATATGTTCATCCAAGAAGGATTAGTCAATCTAGAACAAATCTGCCTTTCGGAAGATACTGCTAAGAGATCTGCTTTATTTCTTTTAAACAGTACAAAATTAAGTGAATTTTAATTAGAGTCTAGTTTTATCTTGAAAAGAGTACGTGTTCGTCAACATGTCAACCCCTTGAGTAAACAGCACCTTGTCTCAATTGCTTTGCCTGATTGGTCTGCTGTTTATCAAAATCCCAAACAACCCCTACATTTAGATCTAGGTTGTGCCAGGGGTAGATTTATTTTGCAAATGGCCAAATTACATCCTGAAATTAACTTTTTAGGAGTAGAAATTCGTGAAACTTTAGTTAAAGAGGCGCTTCAATCGAGAAATGATTTACAATTAACCAATTTGCATTATTTACCTGGCAATATTAATTACTCAGCAAATGAGTTGCTTTTTAGTTTGCCTGTGGGAGTTT
This sequence comes from uncultured cyanobacterium, assembly GCA_903887375.1. GTDB lineage: Bacteria > Cyanobacteriota > Cyanobacteriia > Cyanobacteriales > Microcystaceae > CAISPN01. The sequence goes on along the minus strand of CAISPN010000119.1, from coordinate 43,656 downwards.
TAGGTTGGATTACTGTACAATTTCCCGATCCTTGGTTTAAAAATAAACATATCAAAAGAAGAATGCTACAAAGAGAGCTAATTGATAGCTTGGTTGAATATTTAAGCAAAGATGGAATCTTTTTTATCCAATCTGATGTATTAAAAGTGGCTATAGAAATGAAACACCATCTGCAAGAAAATCCCTATCTGAGGCTATTAAATCAAGATTGGTCTGCTTCTAGTCCTTTTGCTATTGCTACAGAAAGAGAAATCGGAGTGCTTAACAAAGGAGAATTAATTTATAGAGCGACTTTTCAAAAACAGTAAAATAAAAAAATATTCCTGTCTCCATCAATATGGTTCATATTAAACGCGTAGAGCTCACAGGTTTTAAATCCTTTGGTGGAACAATAGAGATCCCTTTAAAAACGGGATTTACTGTTATCTCTGGGCCAAATGGTTCAGGAAAGTCGAACATTTTAGATGGCTTACTCTTTTGTTTGGGATTGGCTACATCTAAGGGAATGAGGGCAGACAGGCTACCTGATCTTGTCAATAATTCGCGTAAGAGCAAAGAAACCACAGTTTCTGTGACTTTTGAACTAGAAGAGGATAGCTCTGAATGGACAGTCACCCGCAGGCTAAAAGTATCTGCAGGAGGAGGTTACAGCTCAACTTATTTTATAGAAGGACAGCAATGTACAGTAAGTGAGCTCCATGAGCAACTTAACCGTCTGCGAATTTATCCAGAAGGTTACAACGTTGTCCTGCAAGGTGATGTGACCCGCATCATCACTATGAATGCCAAAGAAAGAAGGGCTGTAATCGATGAATTAGCCGGAGTAGCTGAATTTGACCGCAGGATTGAAAAAACCAAAGAAACCCTAGAGCAAGTAAGAGAAAGAGAAGATCGCTGTCGCATTATTGAACAGGAATTGGTTGCCCAAAGTCAACGTTTGGCAGCTGACAGGCTCAAAGCCCAGAAATATCAACAAATCAAGCTAAATCTCCAGCAAGAACAAAAAATAGAGAAACTCTTGGGCTATAAACTGCTAGAAGATAAAATTGGCGAACTACATAAATCAATTCTCAACCAGCAGCAACAAGCAAGCCAAATTGAATCCGAGCTTACCCAAAGCAAACAACTAATTGAGAGCCAAAGCGGCAATCTAGAACAATTGAACCAACAAATTAAAGCTCTCGGTGAAGAAGAACAATTAGCCATAGCCGCCAGTTTAGCCACTCAAAATGCCCAACTTCAGCAGATACGTAACCAACAAAATCAACTCTCACTTCAGATAGAAAATCTCACTCAGCGCCGAAAAAACTTACAATCTTTTTTGCTTGAAGCTCAAAACGAACAAGCTCTTCTAGAGCCGAAACAACAACAATTGCAAGAGGAGTTACCTAGTCTTGAGCAGGCTTTTTCCCAAGCTAGAGATTTTCTGCAAACCACCAGAGAACATGCCTACAAATTATCTAATATTTCTGAAGCCTGGTTACAGGAGCAATCTAGCATAACTCGCAAGATAGCCGAACTCCAAAGAGAAATTGAACCTCGACTCACCCAAAGAGCTCAGCTTAGCGAGAGAGCCGAGCAACTCAACAAAACCCTAGAGCGCGATAGAAATGATCTCAATTTGATCCAAACAGACTCTATTGAAAAAGAGCAAAATCTGACCGAGTTAGAGATCACAATAACCCAAACTAGAGAGCAAATTGCCACAGTTGCCGGGCAGTTGAGCTTGAATCAACAGCAACAAACTCTCCAGCAGGAAACCCAAAGCCGACTATTAGTAGAACAAAGAGAAAAATTGCGCCAGTTAGATCGCCTCGAAGCTACCCAACAGGCCCAGCAGGAAGTTCAAGGAACCTATGCTACCCAATTGATTCTCCAATCTGATCTGCCTGGTTTGTATGGTCTTGTAGCTCAACTAGGGCAAGTTGCTCCTGAATATCAACTGGCTTTAGAAATAGCCGCTGGGGCTAGATTAGGTCAAATAGTAGTAGAAGATGACGGTATTGCCTCAGCTGGAATTCAATTACTTAAGCAAAAAAAAGCAGGTAGAGCTACATTTTTGCCACTTAATAAAATCAATGCTCCGCGTCTATCGGATTTTTCAGCTCTCAATAAAGCTGCCGGCTTTATTAAACCTGCTGTTGAATTAGTAAGCTGCCAGCCTAAATTTCGGGATGTTTTTCTCTATGTTTTTGGCAATACATTAGTCTTTGAAAATATAGAAACCGCCAGAGCGCATCTAGGCAGATATCGTTTAGTCACCCTAGAAGGTGAACTCCTAGAAACTAGTGGAGCGATGACTGGTGGTAGCCAATCTAACAATCGTTCTGGCTTACGATTTGGTGTGATGATCAATAGAGATCTAGAAGAAATTACCAATGTCAAAAAAAGACTTACTGATATCGAACAGATGTTGCTTCATTCTGAACAAAAGTTACTTAAAAAAGAACAATCAGTCAATGAGATTAGTCAAAAATTGAGCGAGCTCAGACAGCAAGAAAGAGAAGACAAACTGCATTGGCAGCAGAAGCAAAATGAAATCCAACAGCTCAAACTACAACAAGATCGCCTGCAAAACCAGATCAATCAAAATCAAGAAGAAATCAACTCTGTAAATGAAATTTTAGAAAAACTCTCTCAAGAAATACCTTCTCTGGAAAAACAATTACTCCAAAGCCAACAAACTCTCTCAACCCTGGAAGCTTCACAAGCGCATAGCGAATGGCAAGAGGTACAAAAATTAATTCATATTCAGGAAAATAAATTACAACAAAAAACCCAAGAATATCAAAACGCTCAAAATCAAGCCAGAGAATATCAAAATCAACAACAAAAACTCACAGAAAAAATTATTGAGAGCCAACAGCAAATTGAGCAATCTAATGAGACTTTTTTAGAACTCCAAGAGCAAACTATTACTCTTGATATTGAACAAAACACCCTCGAGCAAAAAATCAAAGCTGACCAGGTTCAAGCCAGTAAACTAAATGAAAAATTAAGAGAAAAAAAACAACAGCGCGATCAACAAGAAAACGAATTAAAAAATCTTGAAAACGATCAACAGCAAAAGCTCTGGGCTAAAGAAAAAATAGAAAATAACATCAATCAAGCCAAAACCAGCTTAAGTGAGCTTGAGCAGCAATACCAGCAGCAGCGCATGGAATTGCCAAATTCCTTACCTGAAGTTGATTTGGCTAATTTAAATCTTGCCAAAATCCAGCAAAATATCAAGCAACTTCAAAGACAAATCGAGGCAATGGAACCAGTTAATATGTTGGCTTTGCAAGAATATGAACAAACCCAACAAAGGCTAGAGGATTTAACTGAGAGGTTGAATACGATTGTAGAAGAGAGAACCGAACTTCTTTTGAGGATTGAGAACTTTCAAACACTCAGACAAAGAGCATTTTACGAAGCTTATCACTCAGTCAATGAAAATTTTCAAGAAATTTTTGCTGAATTATCTGAAGGAGATGGCTATCTGCAACTTGAAGATCCAGATAATCCCTTTAATGGCGGCCTTAATCTGGTAGCTCATCCCAAGGGTAAAGCAGTTCAGCGTCTAAGCTCTATGTCAGGGGGGGAAAAATCCTTGACGGCTTTGAGCTTTATCTTTGCTCTGCAGCGCTATCGGCCTTCTCCTTTTTACGCCTTTGATGAGGTAGATATGTTTTTAGATGGAGCAAATGTTGAGAAGCTCTCCAAGATGATCAAAAAGCAAGCATCTCAAGCTCAATTTATAGTAGTTAGTTTGCGCCGGCCGATGATCGAGGCATCACAGCAGACTATTGGTGTCACTCAAGCTAGAGGGGCCTTTACCCAGGTTCTAGGTATCAAACTTTAGCAAAAAGCCTCTCTAGAACTTGCTGGAGAACCATTGCTGTCCATTCAATATCTTCTAAGGTGGTTTGGCGCCCGAGAGTAAGCCTCAGGCCGCAGAGTGCTTGTTTGGGACTATAGCCCATAGCCAATAAAACATTACTGGGCATAAGTTTGCCACTATTGCATGCTGATCCAGCGCTGATTGCGATACCGGCATAGTCCATTTGTCTGACTATCGTCCTAGAATTAAAAGAATCAATAGGAGAATTAATAATAAAACTCAAGTGATGGGGTAGACGAAGATCTAGATCACCTGTTGGTTCAAGATAGGGACATTCTGCTAAAAGCTCAAAGAGATGATCTCTTAATTTTTGTAGTCTTTTTGTTTCTTGAATTAGATCTTCTTGGGCTAATTGTGCCGCTAGACCAAAAGAGGCAATCAAAGCAACAGATTCTGTTCCAGCGCGTCTACCTGCTTCTTGAGGTCCTCCATATAGTTGAGGTTTTAAAGTAACTCCCTCTTTAATATAGAGAGCGCCAATCCCCTGAGGTCCATAGAGTTTATGACTAGAAAGTGATAGAAGATCTACTGGGATTTTTTGCACATCTAAAGGAATCCTTCCTGCTACCTGGACCGCATCAGAGTGCAAAAGAATATTATTTTGGCGAGCAATCTCTAACAATTGACCAATTGGCTCTATAGTCCCGACTTCAGATTGTCCAAAGATGATAGAGATTAAGGCAGTATCTTCCCTGATTGCCGCTTGTAAATCTGCGCAGTTGACTCTACCTAGATGATCAACTTCTAAAAAGGTTACATCCCATCCCCTTTCAAGCATCAAGGTTTTAGCTGGTTGAGAAATAGCTGAATGCTCTACATTAGATATAATTAAATGACCAGGTTTTTGGTATTTATCCGCTATGCCAAATATTGCCAAATTATTACTTTCAGTCCCACCAGAGGTGAACAATATTGAATCTGGATTGGGCGCGTTGATTAAATTGGCCAGCTGGCAGCGAGCTTTTTCAACAATGGTTGTGGTGTTTTTTCCCCAACTATGAAGACTAGAAGGATTTCCGTAATACTTACTTAACACTTGGGACAAAAGAGACACCACCTCAATGCGAGGTGGTGTTGTTGAACTGTGATCTAAATAGATTTGCATATGGTCTTGGACAAATTTAGCCACCAGGTTTACAGATATTATAATCAGCATGAGAGACTAAAGTCTCCGGGATCAAATACCCACCATTGTCTCTACACAGTAGCCTATAGTTTCTTGTCACTGGTATACTTACCACAAAGCGATCATGTCTCAACCTTTTGCCATGAAAGTTTCTATAGTCTTTATGTGATGCCAATGCCTGGATGATCTCTCTTGCTTTGAGAACAACATTTTTGGGCAACTCTTTTAGATTGATAGGATCGCTTTTAAAAGTCTGCTCCCAGGCAAGACGTAAAGCTCTTTTACTTTCAAAATTAGGTTTTTTGGTGGTACAATCATGAGAGATATCTTGATGCTCTTTACGGAACGATTGTTCATTGTATTTAGTCATGGCTTTAAGTCTTCAAAAAATCCTCTAAGAGGATGTGATCTTCTATACATCAACTTTAGATCTTTTTGACAACCAGTTGTAGATATTATATTGATATTCTTTTAAATCTATGACTCTCTCATGTACTGATGTGGAAACTGTAGATAGTCTTATCCGAATCCTACAAAATAATGCTGATCCACAGTCTTTACTGCATCAGTCCGCCCAAACTATTGGTATAAGCTACCATTTAGATTTTTGCTCTTTAGTATCAGGTACTATTGGTCCATCTCGTATCGTATCTTGGAGCAATAGCAATATTCTTGGACCTTCTTCGCAAAATATTGATACCCTTGTGGCTAAATTGGGACTTAAAAAAAGACAAGATCAAGATTGGCCTTTGCTCGTAGTTGAAGAGAAGGGCATTGTTACTACTCCGGTATCATTACTAATTGATCGCCTTATTTTTAGGCAACAAGTCATCGGCTTTGTTATCCTAGGCCGTAGTGAACCTTTTACTTGGAATGAACAAGAAATCTCTAGATTGAATAGCTTAGAAAGTCTTCTCGCTGTGGCCTGCTCTATGGCAATGCCTACTCTACCTGCAAGATCAGTGCGGCAATCTCTGCTAAAAAAATGGTATCAAGAAACGCAAGAACAAATTGCCAACAAAAAAAGCTTGTTGGATTTGCAAGAGCAAATCATCACAACTCTCAGTGACCGTATTCGCAACCCCTTAGCGACAATAAAAATGGCAGTTCAACTGCTAGAGAAATCCAGTAGTGACCAAGATCGCTACTGGACTATACTCAAACAGGCATGTTCCCAGATTGAGGAACTCTTTAATAGCATAACTATACTAAGAAAAATTCAGACTCAAGAATTGACCTTCAACCCTAAAGAAATATTGTTGGAAAATTTTATCGGCGAGTTAGCTGAGCATTTTCAACTGCGCTGGCACAGTAATACTAGAAGAGGACTTTCCCTTTTGCTTGAGAGTGAGCCTGTTTCTCTTTTTAGCGATCCTCATCATCTTAGGTCAATTGTCAATGAACTGCTAATCAATGCTGAAAATTTTTCCGCTTCTCAAAGTGAAATTCAACTAAAAACCAAAAGAATCGGCGATCAAATCGTAATTGAAATTTCTAATATTGGTCTGATGATCACCCCAGAAGAAATGGATTACATTTTTGATCCTTTTCAACGTGGAGTCGAACCACTGAGAAAATCTATTCCAGGAATTGGCATAGGTCTAACTTTAGTAAAAGGATTAGTTGACTATCTTGGAGGGAAAATTGAAGTTAGCTCTAAGCCATATCAAGATGAGAATGTCTATCTAACTTGCTTTGCTTTGAGCTTTCCTCGATGATATTTTCTAGTAACTGGAAATTAAAAACTAGAAATCCTTGGCTACGTCAGTTACAGATAGCCTCTGTAATTATGCGTTTTTTATCTCAGTTATGCTGGGATTTTTTTACTCGCAATCGTAGTTTATCAACTCGCAAGCAGCGTGCCAAATGGCTAACTAATCAATTTCTTGCCTTAGGTCCTACTTTTATTAAGATTGGCCAATCTCTTTCAACAAGGGCAGATTTAATTCCTGTAGAATATGTTCAAGAATTCAGCAAATTACAAGATCAAGTTCCAGCGATTGACTCTAATTTAGTTCTAGATACTATTGAGAGTGAATTTGGCCGGCCCATAGAAGAAATTTTTGCCAATTTTGAGATTGAACCACTAGCTTGTGCTAGCTTAGGTCAAGTTCATTTAGCAGAACTTTTTAATGGGGATAAGGTTGTTGTAAAGGTTCAACGTCCAAGTTTAAGAGAACTATTTGAATTGGATTTCCAAGTTCTTAATCAAGGTGTTCAATTTTTAAATATCTACATTAAGAGTCTGCGTAAATACAATCTAGAGAAGATCTATCAAGAATTTTTTAATCTTCTTTTTTTGGAAATTGACTATCTCAATGAAGGAAAAAATGCAGAGCGCTTCAGGTTAAATTTTAAAGATGAGGAGAAAATCAAAGTCCCCAAAATATATTGGCAACTGACAACTAATAGGGTGTTGACATTGGAATATTTACCTGGAGTAAAAATCAATGATAGAGCCGCTTTAGAATTGCAGGGTATCAATCTCAATGATGTTATCCAACTGGGGATATGCTCCTATTTGAAACAATTGCTTCTAGATGGTTTTTTTCAATCTGATCCCCACCCAGGCAATATGGCCGTCACCGTTAATGGTGAATTGATTTTCTATGACTTTGGGACTATGTCCCAGGTCAAATCAATGAATCAAGGCCAAATGATTGAGACTTTTTTTGCCATACTCAATAAAGATACCGAGAAAGTCACTGAAAGCCTGATCTATATGGGGTTAATTGAGCCTAGCACTGATCTTTACGCGCTCAAATCAGTTATTTCTTTTTTACTAGAGCGCTTTCGTGACAAACCAATTAATTTGCAAATGTTCGGGGATTTGAGCGCTGAGATAACTTTGATATTTAAACAGCAGCCCTTTCGTCTACCAGCCCAGATGACTTTCATTCTCAAGTCCTTAATGACCTTAGATGGGGTTGCTAGATCTCTTAATCCTGAATATAATCTAATCTTGGCAAGTCAACCCTTTGTCAAAACTATCACAATGGGCAACACACCAGAGAAAAGGCTAATCACTGTTGCTCAGGGATTTAGCCAAATTGTTAAGCAAGTCTTCACTAATAGTGGAGGCAACAGTAAAGTAATAAATCTATTAGAACAGACAAGCTACGAACTCAAACTGAGATCTTCTGAAAATGAAAAGTTACTCAAAAAAGTAGATCTATTGAGTAAAACATTAGTTAATCTTTTTTTGGCAGGATTTTCTACTATTATTGGTATTTTGTTATCTTCAAGCCCACATAAACACTGGACATTTTTGGCTTTTGGTTTAGCTGGTCTTTCAGCTATGTTTTTTGTGCGCTATTTCTGGAAAATGATGCTCATAGAGCGTTCTTGATCTATTTTTGAACCCTGGTTTGCTGTGTTTTTTGGATTTTCTTTATAAGGACATCTGTTTGGTATTTGAGCGATTGGGCAAATTTCAAAGAGTTTTTGTAGCAATCTAAGGCCAGATTATAATTTTGGTTAGCGAAATAGATATCGCCCATTTTGTCATAACTTTGCATCAAGCCATAGTAATTATAAGATTTTTTCTGTATAACTATTAGAGAACGATAAGCTGATAATGCGTAGTCAAATTGTTTATTTTGAGCATAAAGATCAGCGATATTGCCAAGAGCTTCTTCAGCAAAACCTAGATACTTTAAAGACCAGGCTAGATTAAAAGCTTTTTGATAATTTTCAACTGCTCTTGGGTAGTCTTTAAGGCTTCGGTAATCATTACCTATAGAAATTAATAAGCTCACTAAAAGATTAAATTGCTGTTTTTGCCCATAGATAATGGCTAATCTTTCTTTATTGGTAATAGAACTTGTTGGTTGGCTCTGTTGATCATATATTTCAGTTAGCTTCTGGAGATATTCAGCCTCTTTCACACTATCAGAGCGAGATTGAACTTTTTTTAATAAAATCTCATATATTTTGGCAGCCTCAGGAAAGTCAAATTTGGCTAAGTAAATTTTAGCTGTAGCTTCTAAGTCGGCTTCTTGCGCAAGAGAATCTTTTTCTACTAGATCTAGTTTTCTTTGCTGAACTAATAGTAAATCATCCAGACTATGTACATCTTGAAAAGCATTGAACAATAAATCAAGAGTTTGGAGATTAATTTGTTTATTATTTTCTAAATCTGCTTGAATTGATTGTAATTTTTTAGTAATGATTTTGATGTCATTAGGTCTATTATTATTCCAAGCGATTTTTCCAACTCTGCCTAAACTTTCTATTTCCTCTTTGATACCAAGATAATGTCTTAAATTAAGCTCTCTATACCAAAGAGTAAAAGCCTTATCGGCTTGAGCCTTGTTGAGCAGAATTTGGGCTTGCTGGTTAAGCTTTTCACAAGATTCTCTCAATAGCCTCTCGCGAAAGGGAGTTAATTTACCATCGAGCATCGGTGGCAAAAGTGGATCGTTGGCATTTAATTTTAAAGACGTTGGCTCGGCAAGGGTACTTTTCGAAGAGAGAACCGGTGCCATTAGAAGTATTGCCAAAATAGTCCAGTTCAAATATTTCATTACTTAATTTTATTTCCCTTTTAGGGCAAAATATTAACATATTAGACTATCAAATTTCCGATGAATCAGGACTATCTCGATCTAAACAGGTCTACTAAAAGGGAACGTATTTTCCAGGAAATTCGCCAGTTGGTTTTAGACTATGCCTTGGGAGCCTGCATCCTGGGACTTATTCCGGGACTTTATACCCTCAAATTTTTCCTTTTGGCTTTACTCAATGTCATTATGATGTGGGATATCGGCAAACATTGGGGTTTTCCCAAAGGACAAGACATACTCGCTTACATTGGCAATCTATTTGGGGCATTGGGAGCTTTTGCTCTGGGCATTTTTACTTGGTTAATTATTTTCGGAATTGGTTTGTTTGTTCCTTATATTGGGAGTTTTGCCCTTGCCCTTGCTTTTTTCTCGCTTACATGGATGATAGGGCAGGCAACCTACCAATTTTATGCCAACGGAAGGCGCTAGTAAATTATTCATTTCTTTTGATTGAAGATCTGGCAAATTTCAATAACCTTACTCTGGAGAATTGTTAGTGGATCGTTTCCTCTTTTGAGACCATATTCGAGCTCTAGAAGATGAGATAGAGCATTTGTAAGTTTCTTGCCGTTGATTGATTGTATTTCTTGTTTGAGAAAATACAGACGCTTGGGATTATTTAAGCCTGCCGATGAGGCGATTTTGGCCTCATCTTTTTCACCGTTTTCGATTTGTAACTTGATCCAAGCCCATGTACGAAACTGTCCAACTAAAGTTGCCACAATTCTCAATGCCGGTTCGTTTTGGCTGAGCAGATCGTCTACTAAGGTTAAAGCTTGTGAAGTTTTGCCCTCGCGCAGGGCAAGGGCTAATTGCAGGCTGTTTTGAGAAGAAATATTTACCAAAGGAGCAATGGCTTTGGCTGATAGAGGACTTGGGAAGGATAACTGATAGAGCGAGAGTTTCTCTAAAGTACTCCAAATGCTTCTAGAATCATTGCCAAGAGACTCTACCAAAAGATCTAGAGCATCATTAGTCAAATTGACATTTAGCCTTTGAGCAATACGTTTAATCTCTACGGCAATTTCCTCCGTTTTCCAAGCTGATAGCAGAGAAAATTCTTTAAACTCGGCAATAGTTTGCAGAAACTTAGTCGATTTGAGACGACTGTCGGGTTTTTTAGTACTGGTTAGCAAAAGATGCCCATTTTCACCAATGGCAGGAAGCACTCTTTTGAGCTCATCTAGAAGAGATTGCGAACATTGTTGAGCCAGATTTGAATCCTTTACCCAGACCAGTCTTGCGCCACCACCAAAAGCTGGCGTCATTACTTCTGCTAGAGCTAGAGTATGAGCCTGGCTATCTTCACCATTAATCTGGCTGAAGTTAAAATCCTGCCAATTAGAATCAACTATTGCCAATTTTAACCTTTTGACCTCAAGTTCTAGGCTGAATTCATCCTCTCCCCAAAAAAAGTACACAGGCATAACAAATCATTTTTTGAATTTAAAAAAGAACAAGTAAACTAAAAGCTCTCTGAAATGTTAGAGCAGTTGAGTTTGTGCGATAAACTAGAATTTAAACATTGTAAATAGAGAAAAAGGATAAGCGATTGGACGAAACTTACCAAGTATATGTTAATAGGCTAGTGGAGTTAACCTTACCATCTAGCTACCCTAGCCAACTACAAAACATCCAAAGTTCGCCTAAGTTTTTAGGTGGACAGGCTGTGCCTTTTCCTGGTTACAGTGTAATTACTCCCCCATCTGTTGAAGATAGTGAGAATGTAGCTTTTTACAAGCATCTAGAATCAGTCCAGTCTCAATTATTAGAGCAAATACCTTCTAATTTTCTGATTCCCCTCCCTTGTGAGAGTTTTCATCTAACTTTAGCTGATTTAATTTGGGATCGCGACTATAAGGCCGCTCTGGCCGAAAATCCCAATTTTGAAGCCCAGTTGCATAATTGTATTGCGCAGAGTTTTCTCAAGTACCGACAGAACAATTCTAGTTTTTTGGGACAGTGGCAGATACTTGGGTTTTTGGTATTTCCTAGAGCTTTAGCTATAGGATTAGTTCCTAAAAATGAGCAGGACTACCAGCAAGTTATTGAATTGAGAAGAGCAATCTACCAAAATGAAGATCTAATTGGGCTTGGACTAGAGCAAAGATATTATTTTGCTGCCCACATCACCCTAGGTTATTTTAATGAAATCGAACCAGAGATTGATCGCCCAGTTTTGGCCAATCTTTTAAACAGTTTCAATGACCAGTGGATGGAGAGTGAGCCTCAAATATTTACCCTAAAAGAGGTTCAGCTACGTCAATTTGAAGATATGATTTCCTATCGACGCCAGAGCGATTGGCCATCTCTGGAATTGTAAAAAAAACTTAACTTTTTGTTATGCAACAGGGCTGCACAAAATAGTATGGTTTAAATAGAGAAAGTCATTTTTTTGGCGCATTCGCATAGCGCCGGTTTTAACTAAAAAAAGGTAAGAACTTATGGCATTAGAACGTGGAGCAAAAGTTAGAGTTTTACGCAAAGAATCGTATTGGTATGGGGATGTCGGTACTGTAGTTAGCGTTGAAAAAACCGCTATCCGCTATCCTGTGATTGTTCGTTTTGAGAAAGTCAACTATAACGGATTTAGTGGTAGTGCATCTGGTCTCAACACTAATAACTTTGCCGAAAGCGAGTTACAACAGATTTCTGCTGCTGCTACTAAAAAAAGCTAAGTAGAAAAAAGTGCCCGAACTTCCTGAAGTTGAGATAGTTTGTACAGGACTCAATCAAGCTACTTCTGGCTTGACTATAACAGGTGGGCAGGTGCTTCTAGAGAGAACCATCGCCCACCCTGTACCACATCAAGAGCTTTTCTGGCAGTCTTTGGTTGGCCTGCATATAATTAATTGGTCTCGAAGGGGTAAATACCTGATTGCCTCATTGGCTAATGACCGAGATGAAGATAGTGGATTTCTAGCTGTACATCTTCGGATGACTGGTCAGTTGCTCTGGCTCAAACAATACGAACCACTTTCTAAACATACTAGGGTTCGTTTTTTCTTTGGGCAAATCCAGGAATTGCGCTTTGTTGATATTCGTACTTTTGGGAAGATCTGGCTAATTCCCGCTGGCATGAGCCCAGAAAGTATAATCACCTCTTTGGGGGGTTTGGGAATAGAGCCTCTTTCTGCTGGTTTTACTGTAGATTACCTCATTGACAGGTTAAGCAAACGCAATAATAAAATCAAAAATATTCTTCTAGATCAAAGTATCATTGCTGGAGTTGGGAATATCTATGCTGATGAGTCTCTCTTTGAGAGTCGAATTCATCCAGAAACTATCGCTTGTTCATTGACTAAAAGCAATTGTCAAGATCTCCAAAAGTCTGTTGTCAATGTTCTCAAAAGGGGAATAGAGCAAGGTGGAACAACCATCAGGGATTTTCGTACTGTCACTGGAATCAATGGTAACTATGGAGGAGTGGCTTGGGTCTATGGGCGTGCCGGCCAACCTTGCCGAATCTGTGGAGGGTTGATTCAAAAAATCAAATTGGCAGGCCGCTCCAGCCATTTTTGTCCCAAATGTCAAGCAAGTCCAACATAACAAATCAAGAGATTGCAACTTCAACCATCAAATAGTATAGATCCCGCTCCTCCTCAGCTTCATATATTAAGCAATGGACTGAAATTAGTATACAAACACTTGCCAAATAGTCCAGTAACCGTCAGTGACGTTTGGGTTAAAGCAGGAGCAATCAAGCAACCCCCTAATTGGCAAGGGATAGCTCATTTTCTCGAGCATATGATTTTTAAAGGTAGCCAATTAATTGCCCCTAGCGTCTTTGATCGAGTTATTGAAGAAAATGGTGGAGCAACTAATGCCTCTACCAGTTATGACTATGCTCACTTTTTCTTGACAGTAGCTAATGAATATCAAAATGCGACATTGCCACTTCTAGCAGAAATAATGTTGCATGCTCAAATAGATGAGCAGGAATTTTATCGAGAGAGGGAAGTTATCCTAGATGAACTCAGAGGTTGCTATGACGATCCTGACTTTATCGCTTTTGAGCTACTTTCTCAATCTATTTATCAATTGCATCCTTACAAAGACTCAATTATTGGTTCAGAAGAGTTACTCTATCAGCATACAGTTCAAAAACTTCGCTGTTTTCACCAAACCCACTATCAACCTAAAAACATGACAGTAGTGGTTGTAGGTGGTCTTAAACAGGATCATGCCTTAACTTTGGTTGAGGATATGTTTAGGGATTTTTGTACTCCTTCCGAATGTCCTCATTTTGAAGTTGAGGCTGAGCCCCCTTTAGTCTCTATCAGAAGAAAAGAAATAGAACTGCCTCGAATCACTCAAGCCCGTCTATTGATGGGTTGGTTAGGGCCGGGAGTTCAAAATATAGAAGATAGCCTAGCTTTAGATCTTATTTCAATAATCCTGGCCAGTAGCCGCTCTTCTAGGCTGGTTAAGACTCTCAGGGAACAAAGACAATTAGTAGATGATATTGCCAGTCACTTTTCCCTTCAGAGTGATTCGGGTCTTTTCTGCATTGGGGCTTATCTCAATACAGAAAATCTAGAATCAGTAGAAAAGAGTATTATCCAGGAGATTACTCAATTGCAGACCAATCTAGTAGAGGCAGAAGAACTATTCAGAGCCCAAAAAATTCTTTCTCATAGTTTCCTTTTTTCTTTAGAAAGTCCACAACAGCTTGCTGAATTCTATGGCTATTATAGTACTATAGCCTCGCTAGAAGTTGCCATGACTCTCCCAGCTAAAATCAGACAACTAACTAGGGAAAATTTGCAAATCATTGCCCAGAAGTATCTCGGCGTAGAGCGTTATGCAGTGACAATCATCAAACCAACATTTGATCAAAAATATGAATAAAGATGAGACAGTAAAGTTAATAGATCCAGAAAATTGGGCAATTTTAGAGCTAACTGGCAAAGATCGCCAACAGTTTCTTCATAACCAAACCACCAACGATATCAATAGTTTGTCAGTTGGGCAAGGAATTGATAGTGTTTTTGTCAACTCTACAGCTAGAACTCTTGATTTGGCTACTATTTACAATTTAGAAGATGCCATCTGGATCTTGGTTTCCAGAGAGCGCCGCGAGTTTCTCTACCAGTGGATAGATCGCTATATATTTCCAGCAGATCAAGTGCAGATTCAAGATATAACCGCTAAGTATCGAGTATTGAAAATAATAGGAAAAAATTCCGAAGAATTACTACAGCAAGTAATGCCTCTTGAGTTAACTGCTGTTAATTACGGAGATCACCAGTCTGTTGGATCTAGCAGGATTGCTGTTGGGACAGGACTAGATCTACCAGGATATACTCTCTTTATTGCAGAGCAGGAATATTCTAGCTATAAAGAGCGCTTAATTGCATTGGGAATGGTTACACTTTCCCCGCAAGAGCAAGAAGAGCTGCGCATCACCCAAGGCAGACCCCACCCTGGTCGCGAGCTCACTGAAGATTACAATGCTCTTGAGGCTGGATTATGGCGGGCAATATCTTTTACTAAAGGCTGCTATATAGGACAAGAAACTATTGCTCGTCTGAATACCTACCAAGGAGTCAAACAGAGATTGTGGGGAATTAGCTTGAATAAACAAGTACCAGAAGGTAGTCCTATTTATCTAGAGCAAGAGCGAATAGGTACCGTGACTAGTTGCCAGAAAACTATTTCAGGAGAAGTAATAGGATTAGCCTATATCAAAAGCAAAGCAGGTGGAGAAGGATTAGAAATTGAAGTAGATCATCATACCCAAGGGAAAATAATCTCGGTTCCCTATCTTTCTCATGATTATTATCGTCCCTAGAATATTGCCTTAGGCTAAAATTAAGAGACAAAAAAGTCTCTTGAGCATAATTATTATCTAAATCTATATTCTTTTTTTTCTATGTCATCCGAAACCATCGACTGGGAAAGACTCCAGTTGGCACTATCTTTAGAAGCAGAAAAAGGTTTCGTTGATTTGCAAGGCAGAGAGCATCGTTTTAGTGAATTTCTCTGGCTCTCTCTGACCGAAAGTCCACCACTGGGGATATCCCTGGAACAACGTCGTAATTGGTACGAATTTGGTCGTAAATTTTCGCAATACCCAGAATTAAATCTCTCCCAAAGGCAGCATCTAATTGCCCAGACGCGTCGCTTTTTGATGGAGATCAAAGATCAGCTGGAAGTAAAGCCACCAGTAAATGAGCCCAAAATTCCGCGTACTGTATCTATCAGGCAAAAATCACCTTCAGCTAAAGCGCTCTCTCTAGAGCAGCCGTTAGAAACTGTCAGCGGTCTTGGTGGTAACAAAGGCCAATCACTCAAAAAATTAGGCTTGCAGAATGTTAAAGATCTGCTTTTTTACTATCCCAGAGACTATATCAACTATGCTCGCCAGGTCACTATAAAAGATCTAGTTGCTGGTGAGACTGCAACTATTGTAGGTACAGTTAGGCGCTGTAGTTGCTTTAGCAGTCCGAAAAATACCCGATTGACTATTTTTGAATTGCTTCTTAAAGATCAAAGTGGCCAAATCAAAGTTAGTCGTTTTTATGCAGGCACTCGCTATAGCAATAGGGGTTGGCAAGAAAAATTAAAAAAAACCTATCCAGTAGGCTCTATAGTAGCGGCTTCGGGATTGGTTAAAGCTAATAAATATGGTTTGACTCTAGATAATCCGGAAATAGAAGTACTCGATAGTTTTGTTGATTCTATTGAATCTACAAAAATTGGCAGGGTTTTACCAGTTTATCCTTTGAGTGAAGGGATTGCCGCGGATATAGTTAGATCAGCAGTGATAGCAGTCTTACCAATTGCTAAAAAGCTCACAGATCCCTTACCAATTGAGCTAAAAAAGCAATATCAGCTGGTAGATTTGAAAGAGGCTATCGCCCAGATTCACTATCCTGAAAGTGAGCTCTCGCTTTCTCAAGCCAGAAGAAGATTAATCTTTGATGAATTTTTTTATTTACAATTGGGCTTTCTGCAGCGTAGGTTTTTGCGAGAACAGGAAAATCAAAAGGCTCTTATTTTTAATCCTACTGGTCAATTAATTGAATCCTTCAATGAATTGTTACCTTTTAAATTAACTCAAGCCCAAAGTAGAGTAATCGGCGAAATTTTACAAGATCTCCAATCTACAACTGCTATGAATCGTTTGGTTCAAGGGGATGTAGGTTCTGGAAAAACAATAGTAGCTGTCTATGCCATCTTGGCAGCACTTCAATCAGGCTACCAAGCAGCCTTTATGGCTCCAACTGAGGTTCTAGCCCAGCAACATTATGTTAAACTACTAAGCTGGTTCAATCAATTGCATCTGCCTATAGAAATTCTCACCGGTTCTACCAAGATAGCTAAAAGACGTCAAATCTATAGAGAACTGGAAACAGGTGAGCTTTCAGTGGTAGTTGGAACTCATGCCCTGATTCAAGAAAAAGTCAATTTTCAAAATTTAGGATTAGTTGTAATAGACGAGCAGCACCGTTTTGGTGTCCAGCAAAGAGCAAGTTTGCTCTCAAAGGGAAACTCGCCCCATGTGCTGAGCATGACTGCTACCCCTATTCCTCGTACTTTAGCTCTTACTCTCCATGGCGATCTTGATGTCAGTCAAATTGACGAACTACCTCCTGGGAGAGTAGCAATTCACACTAAAGTACTATCCGGCAAGGAGCGAAACAAAGCCTATGAATTAATTAAAAAAGAAGTAGATCAAGGTAGACAGGCATATGTAATTTTTCCAGTAATTGAAGAAGTTGAAAAACTAGATGTGCGCGCCGCAGTCGAAGAACATCAGAAACTATCTGAGTTGATTTTCCCTAATTTTAAAGTAGGTTTACTACATGGCAAAATGTCTGCTGCCCAAAAAGAAGAAGTTCTCGATGGTTTTCGAGCTAATCAAGTTCAAATTATAGTCTCTACTACTGTGATAGAGGTCGGAGTTGATGTACCTAATGCCACTGTGATGTTGATTGAGAATGCTGAACGCTTTGGACTTTCGCAGCTACATCAGCTAAGAGGCCGGGTTGGCCGTGGCCAGTCCAAGTCGCATTGCCTCTTGCTCTCTGCTAGTCGAACACCTGATGCTGTTCAAAGACTCAGCGTACTAGAGCAATCACAAGATGGTTTTTTTATCTCAGAAATGGATATGCGACTAAGAGGACCAGGTGAGGTTTTGGGCACTAGGCAATCGGGTTTACCTGATTTTGCCCTAGCTAGCCTAGTTGAAGATCAACAAGTGCTGATCCTAGCTAGAGAAGCAGCAGAAAAAATCATTCAATCTGACTATAGCTTAAAGTCTTGGCCAGCCCTTAAGAACGAATTAGACGCCAGACTAGAGAGACTATTAGGGGCTGATGTCCTTAATTGATTAAAATTAGAAGAAAAACCAACAGCATGAAGCAGAGCTCATTTATTATAAAACCAGAACAACTCTTAGAAGATCTTAAGCAAGAAGATATAGTTGTCATAGATTGCCGCTTTAATCTACAGGATAGAGATTGGGGCTACCGGCAATATATAAATTCTCATATACCTAATGCCTATTATCTAGATCTAGAAAAAAATCTCTCGGCTCCTATAAAAAACCATGGCGGCCGTCACCCCTTACCGATTAATTTCCCAGAAACTTTGGGCAAGTTGGGAATAGTCGCTGGCAAAAGTAGAATCGTTGCCTATGATGATTCACGCTTTGCCTTTGCAGCCCGTCTTTGGTGGTTAGCACGCTATTGGGGACATGAGCAGGTGCAAATTCTCGATGGAGGTTGGCAGGCTTGGCAAGAGTTGGGCTATCCAATTGAAAACAAAATTCCGGGGCCTAGAAAATCTTGTCTTTTTGAAAGCAAACCAAATTTAGACTGGACAATTGAACATAGTCAACTGCAAGAGCATCTAAACTCCCAAGGGGTAATATTAATTGATTCAAGAGATCAAAAACGCTATCTAGGCCAAAGTGAACCTATAGATCCTATAGCAGGCCATATACCGGGGGCTATAAATCATCCTTATTTACGCGTGAGCGATGAGCAAGGATATTTACTAGAAGATCAAAAAGATCTTTGGCAAGATATCCCAGATAGCAATAAAGAGATCTGGGTCTATTGTGGCTCAGGAGTTACAGCTTGTGTCAATCTTTTCTCTCTAGAGCAAGCAGGCTTGTTCAAAAGAGCAAAACTTTATCCTGGTGGATGGAGTGATTGGTGTTCTTATTTAGTTAATAACTAGAAAAGACTGAGATGATCTTGTAAAATTCATAAGTAGTGTTAGCTTATTTATCTCTAATAAAGATACCCCTATTAGTATCCAATCTGTCTCTATCTGACATTTATAACTTATCCACTATCTTTTCCGATTATTTATATTTTGTAAATCTCAGTAAATTAACCCAATATTTCTAAATTAAACGTCACTATATGAACGGATTAACTAGCTGTAGTTGTCAGCGAGAACGTCTGTCTATTTTTATAGATGGAAATAATATGTTTTATGCCCAGCAAAAAAATGGTTGGTTTTTTGATCCCCGTCGTGTTTTAGATCACTTTACCAATCTACCCAATGTTTCTTTAGTCAATGCCTTTTGGTACACAGGGCTCAAAGACTCCCAAGATCAAAGAGGATTTCGGGATGCTTTAATTTCATTAGGCTATACAGTCAGAACCAAAATCCTCAAAGAGTACTATGACGATAGTTCTGGGCGTTATTCTCAAAAAGCCAATCTAGATATCGAAATAGTCGTAGATATGTTTAATACAGTAGATCAATATGACCGAGTAATTCTCTTTAGTGGCGATGGAGACTTTGAAAGAGCCATTGAATTATTGAGATCTAAAAGCACTCATATCACGGTAGTTTCAACTGAAGGGATGATTGCCAGAGAACTCAGAAACGCCACAGATCGCTATATAGATCTTAATGATATTCGCAACTATATTGAAAAAGTAGATGGATAAAGAGAAAAAGTCTACAATTGTGTTATGGGTATATGGTGTAAAAATATGGATAACCAGAGCGAGCGTATAATTATCTTCGACACAACTTTGCGTGATGGTGAACAGTCCCCTGGAGCTACTCTAAATGTCGATGAAAAACTTACGATTGCCAAAGCACTAGCCAGATTGGGAGTAGATATCATCGAAGCTGGCTTTCCCTACTCTAGTCCTGGTGATTTTGAAGCAGTTCAAAAGATAGCCAATCTAGTTGGTACCCAAGAAGGTCCTACTATTTGCGCTCTAGCTAGAGCAACCACTAGTGATATTAAAACTGCCGCAGAGGCTCTCAAACCTACCCATAAAAAAAGAATACATACATTCTTAGCGACTTCTGACATACATCTGGAATATAAACTTAAAAAAACAAGAGCCGATGTCCTTGCTATAGTGCCTGAAATGGTTGCCTATGCCAAATCTTTAGTAGATGATGTCGAATTTTCACCAGAAGATGCTGGAAGGAGCGATCCTGAATTTCTTTACCAAGTATTAGAATCTGCCATCAAAGCTGGCGCGACTACTGTCAATATACCAGATACTGTAGGCTATACTACTCCCGGTGAATATGGCGCTTTGATTAAAGGAATCAGGGAGAATGTACCAAATATAGACCAGGCAATTATTTCAGTCCATGGTCATAATGATCTGGGCTTAGCTGTTGCCAATTTCCTCGAAGCAGTTAAAAATGGAGCCAGACAGTTAGAGTGCACTATCAATGGTATCGGTGAGAGAGCTGGTAATGCTGCCTTAGAAGAATTAGTCATGGCTTTACATGTACGCCGTCAGTATTTCAATCCCTTTTTGGGCAGAGCAAAAGAATCAACTGAGCCACTTACGGGGATTGATACTAAGCAGATTTATAAAGTATCGCGCCTAGTTTCTAGCCTTACTGGTATGGTAGTCCAGCCCAACAAGGCAATTGTTGGGGCTAATGCCTTTGCCCATGAATCGGGTATACATCAAGATGGAGTTCTCAAAAATCCACTGACCTACGAAATTATCAATGCCGAATCGATTGGGCTTACTAACAACCAATTGGTTCTGGGCAAACTTTCCGGTCGCAATGCTTTTCGCAATCGGCTCAAAGAAATAGGCTATGAACTTTCTGAACAAGATCTAAATAAGGCCTTTGTGCGCTTTAAAGAAGTAGCTGATAAGAAAAAAGAAATCACTGACCGGGATCTTGAAGCAATCATCAGCGATGAAATTCAACAGCCCCCAGAACTATTTAAGCTCGAGCTGGTGCAGGTTTCTTGCGGCGATCACGCCTCCCCGACAGCGACAGTAGTTTTAAGAGATGCCGAGGGAAAAGAACTAACTGATGCGGCAATTGGTACTGGTCCAGTTGATGCCGTCTATAAAGCTATCAACCGGGTGATCGATATTCCCAATGAATTGATTGAATTTTCCGTACAGTCAGTCACCGCGGGAATAGATGCCATGGGAGAAGTAACCATTCGACTGCGTCATAAGGGCTCTATATATTCAGGCTACGCTGCTAATACCGACATCATTGTAGCAGCGGCCAAAGCCTATCTCAACGCGCTCAATCGTCTCTGCGCAGTAACTAATAATCAAGCTAATTCTGATTTACAAAATATTTATTAATCAGTAAGCACAATTTTAGCTAAGCTAGAGAATGGCCAAAATTGTATGAGAATTTGTCATGAGTGAGAATAACGATACCCCTTTGTTGCTGCGCGCAGCTAGAGGAGAAATAGTTGAGCGCCCACCCGTTTGGATGATGCGGCAGGCAGGGCGATATATGAAGGTTTACCGCGAACTACGTGATCGCTATCCTGGGTTTCGAGAGCGTTCAGAAAACCCTGATTTAGCCATTGAGATTTCTCTGCAGCCCTGGTCTGCTTTTGCCCCAGATGGAGTAATCCTTTTTTCTGATATCCTCACCCCGCTTCCAGGGATTGGAATTCCTTTTGATATCATTGAGAGCAAAGGTCCTATTATTGACCCACCGATTCGCACTCAAGAGCAGATTGATAAACTACATCCTCTAGATCCTGCTAAAGATTTCTCATTTATTCAGACTATTCTACAAACCCTTAGAAACGAAGTAGGTAATCGTTCGACAGTACTGGGTTTCGTCGGAGCCCCTTGGACTCTAGCGGCCTATGCTATCGAAGGAAAAAGCTCTAAAGACTATTCCCAGATTAAGAGCATGGCTTTTTCTCGGCCAGAAATTCTCCATCAGTTACTCGCTAAGATAGCTGATGCTATTGCAGTCTATGCACGTTATCAAATTGACTGCGGCGCCCAAGTAGTTCAACTATTTGATTCCTGGGCAGGTCAGCTCTCTCCACAAGACTATGACACTTTTGCTTTACCCTATCAACAACAAGTGATCAAGCAGGTCAAACAGACCCATCCCGATACACCATTAATTCTCTATATCAGCGGCAGTGCTGGTATTTTGGAGAGAATGGGCAGATCTGGAGTGGATATTGTCAGTGTTGATTGGACGGTAGATATGGCTGATGCTAAAGCAAGACTAGGTCAAGATTGTAAGGTACAGGGTAATTTGGATCCTGGTGTTCTTTTTGGTTCACAGTCTCTAATTGCCAGCCGAATTCATGATACAGTGCATAAAGCCGGCAATCGTGGACATATCCTCAATCTAGGCCATGGTGTGCTAGTCGGAACCCCTGAAGACAATGTACGCTTCTTCTTTGAAACATCCAAAGCTCTCTCCTATCCCCAATGAAAAAAAATTCCTGATCCGGGCAAATGTTCGGATTAGGTTGAATTAAAAGATATGCGTATATTTATAACTGGGGCCAGTGGCTGCATTGGTCATTATGTCACAGAAAAGCTGATCCAACAGAGCGATCACGAGTTGTTTCTCTTAGTTAGAGACCCTGACCGCTTAAAATTTGATATCCATGCTAGAGCTGGCATTCATCTGCTCAAAGGAGATCTAGACAAAATTGAAGAATATGCACAACTGCTAGGAACAATGGAGCTGGCTATTTTGCTGGCTACTAGTTGGGGGGGAGAAGAAGAATCCTATCAAATTAACATCAATAAAACCTTGAGCCTTCTCAATTTCTTAGATCCTAATATCTGCCAGAAGGTTATTTACTTTTCTACTGCCAGTATTTTGGGACAGGATAACCAGCCTTTGCAAGAAGCTGGAGAATTGGGCACTCTCTATGTACGCACAAAATACCTCTGCTATAGCCGGCTCAATGAGTTAGCTATTGCGCCCAAAATTACCACCATTTTTCCAACTCTTGTATTTGGCGGAGATGGCAACAAGCCCTATTCTCATATCTCAGGCGGGCTACCTGATATCCTAAAGCTGATTAACTTGATTCGCTTTTTTAAAGCAGATGGCAGTTTTCACTTCATCCATAGTGAGGATATCGCCAGAGTAGTTAAATTTTTGGTAGATCATCCCCAAGAATATGGCGGAGAAAAAATAGTACTAGGGAATCAGCCCACTACAGTAGATCAAGCTGTAGAGCAAATCTGTCAAGCTCTGGGCAAAAAGATATATTTTCGCATTCCTCTTTCATTTGGCTTAGCGAACTTTTTTATAGTATTGTTTAGGCTCAAGATGGAACCTTGGGATAGGTTTTGCCTAGATTATCGTCACTTTACCTATAATCCAACTACTACACCAGAGAGCTTCGGGCTAGAAAACTATGCTCCAAAAGTTAAAGATCTATTGAGGTGATTCGAACTTAATTACTACGTTGCCAGATACGTTTTATCTCCTCAAGTGTTTGGAAATTTGGTGAAGTAGTTACTTGAACATTTGGTAAAGGCCCAGAATTAACAGGGCGGAAGCCATATTGAGCAAATACTTGCTGCTGTTGAGGTTGAGTTAGAAAATTTATAAATTCTCGGGCAGCATTGGCTTGCCCTTGATTTACTTTTGTGTGAACTATCGCTGCAGTTTGAATAGTTTCTACTGTAGGGTTGATATAGTAAATTTTGTAGGGTATTCCACCGGTAGTTTTGCTAGATTCTTGTCTGCGAAAAAGAGCCGCACTTTCATATACTATAGCAATATCACCTTCATTTGGACCTTTTGATATAAATTCTTTTAAGAGTAAATCAGTTGATCTTGGTGTTTGGTATATAGATTTTTTTATTAAGCTAAATAGCTCTGAAATTTCAGGTTTATTTAATAAGTCAAAATTTAAGTTATTATTATTTAATTTAGCAGCAGCCCAGAGATAAAGAGTCAGTTGACCGCTATTTGAGCGTAAAGGATCCGCAATAATTAAATCAAAACTACCCCAATTAGGATAATTGCCTAATTTATTCCAGTTTCTTGCCGATATTGCCTCTTCTAAACGTTGCCATTTAAAAATTCCATCAGGAAATAAAGCTTTAGCTCTCTCTGCCCATGAAACAGCAACCAAAAGAGTTTTAGTAATTGCACGAGGATTATCATAAAAAGTATCACTATTGTTTTGAGCTTTCCACCTCTTATCTAGATCTTTTAAAAATTCTTCACTTGCCGGTATTATTACTGTTGGATTAAAATCATTTTTTTCATCTAAATAGTTATCTACAATATCTTGTGAACCCTGAAATTTTAAGATCAAATTAATGTTAGGATGTTGATCTTTAAAACGAGATTGGAGAAACTCTAAAGGTTCTTGTAATTCAGTTCCACTAACTACAACAATTGATTGCTGAAAGCCAGGTAAGGGTCCATAGGTTAGACCTAACGTAATCAATATAGTAATCAAGGATAAAATCACACTACGACGGGTAGTTTTTTTCATTGAGTAATTAAAAGATCAAGGTTTTCTTGAAATTGAACCAGTTCATTGCTAAGAAGTTGTAATTGCTGGTATCGACTAGTATCTTTGAGATCAAAATTGCGCAGTTGATTTTGCATTGACTGAAGTAATCCTGCTGAATCAAAAATTATAGTTGATAAATTCACAACTTGAGCTTGACGAGCATCTTTTCCTTGCTGAGCTAACTGGATGTTACGTTTCAAGCTCTTAGCCAAACGATCAAGCTGCTCTTTAGCAATACCGCTACTAAGTTCTAGTTTCTTGTTTACATCGTTTAACTTTTTCTGCAGTTCACCAATAGCAAAAAGTGAATCGGGTCCTTGAATGTTATAGGCTAGGGTATCAATTTTTGAAGGGAGTTCAGCTACTCGGTCACAGGCAAACTCTATTCCAGCTAATAAATCTAACTGATCTGCTCCTATCAATATTAATTTAGCCTCTGAGCGCAGGTTCTCTGCTTTAAATGCTAATTCTTGTGCCTGTTGTCTTGCTGATTGTAACTCCAGATTAAGTCCTGGATTATTTAAAGATAGAACTTTTGGTTCTCTTGATTTTTGTAGTGAAGAGCCGACTATTGACACAGTTACCGCCAAGGGAAGCATAACTTGATTAGGAAAATGGGCTAGACGAACACCAACAAAAAGCACTAAAGATCCAGCTAAGACTGAAAGGGGGAATTCTAAAGGATTTGCTAATTTCATAATATAGAATTACCTCTAGAATTCTAATTGCAAATTATCCATCAATCTCACTATAGTACTAGGATTGCCACTAGAATAGTATCCTCCACTAGAATCAGCAATTTTTTTGAGAACATTGGGATCAAAATCACTTTCTTTAATACCACCATAACCGATGGTAAATAAAGAGATTCTGTGCTCAGATTTATAACCACTCATTTGCAAATCTGAGTTTAATTTCTCAAGATTAATGGATGATTCAGTATCTTGACCATCGGTTAATACAATAATAGCGTTAATTCCCTCTTTACGTAGGTTTTTCTCAAGCCAGTTACGAGCATAAAGAATACTGTCATAGAGTTTTGTGCCACCTCGTGCTTCGAGGTTGCTGATAAATTGCATAGCGCGATAGCGTCCACTATCTGTGCCATCTACTAATACTGGTGCGTTGGTTTTTGAACTAAAAGAGATTAAGGCTAATTTATCTTGAGGATGTAGCTTTTCTATATAATATTTTAAGGAATTTTGTACTGCGGTAATTTTTTCACCTTTCATTGAGCCTGATACATCAATCACTATAGCCACAAGAGAAGGTTTTTTGGCAAACATGTCCCAAGATTTAAGCATAGAATCTACCACCGCAACTTTGGGCTGGTGATAAGAATCATATTGCGGTTGAGATTTTACTCCATATGCTGAGGTGAATTTTGGACCTAAAGCAATACCTGGATTTGCCGGACGTAAACCCAAGCTAACTGCGATTTGCTGAATTTCATCGGTTTTAAGATAGGTTAAGATCTTTTCTGCTGCTGCTTTTTTATCAGCGCTAATCCATGGAAAATTCGGCAAAAATGCCCGCATATTAGAAGAAAAAGTCGCCTTAGGATAAATTGCTACGTAACGTTTTTGGCCAGATTGTAAATTAGAATTAACCTCAATTACCGATGATTCATATACAGAACCAATCGAGGCCCAAAATGGACCATTTTTTACCATTGCTTTTGCTAGAGAGTCAGTAGAAATTCCATAGCGAGTAACTTTTTTTTGAATTTTGGCGATTTGGGATTGGTAATTTTTTACATCAGCCAAAGTTATATCCTCTGGACGTTTTTTTGAAACTGAAGCAAATTGAGCAATTAACGTCTGTAAACCACTATTAGATCTTGTTGGAGCTGTTTGTACATAATGAATTGTTAAAGGTGGAGAACTTGGATCAATGTCATTGTGGGTTTTAGCATTAACTAACACACTAAAAAGATCTGGTACCTTTTCCAGTCCCTTGGCAAGATCTTCTTCAGACATAAATACTATTGGGCTATGGGCAATCAGTTCCGAATCAGAGGTTGCTGGTATATAGTTTTGTCCGGGAAAAAGACCATTGATTTTATATATCAATTGCTCTTGATAAATTTCACCATCAAGAGCAATTATTGAGGCAATAGTATCTGAATCACCTTTTAGAGCTCCAGATTTGACTTGTTGAACTTTAGAGAGGATATCCTCTAAGATGTCTCCACTTCCTTTAGCTTCACAAGTAAGAAAAAAAGATTTACCATTTTCAAGTTTGGGATTCTTTTGATTGATCTTCTCAGCAGCCAGCTCACAAAATTTCCCCAGAGCACTTCCGACTTCAAACTTGACAGGAAATCCCCTGTTCTGGTTACCTTTTGTGCAGGAATTCAAAAAAATTAAACTAACTGAAAAAGAGAGATTAAAAAATAATTGGACTGATTTCATAATTGATTTATCTTCAAATTCTCCAAAAGCTCTCTGATTTTTGCTAGATTTTTATCACCAGGTGAATTTTCTACCCCGCTAGAGAGGTCAATTCCATCTGGCTTGAGCTGATTAAGAGCTCTAGTCACATTTTCGCAATTGAGACCGCCAGCAAGTAACCAAGGTAGGGGAGGGGTAAAATCTTGCAGAGTTTGCCAGTCAATTGTCTGCCCACTTCCTCCTAAAAGTTGGGGATGGTAGGCATCTAGAAGCAATGTATCAACTAAATCATAGTATATTTTTAAATTCTCTAGAGAGTTCCTATCTTTTATCCTAAAAGCCTTGATGAGCTCTATTTCCGGTAATTGGTCTTTAATATGTTGGCAAAATTGAGGATCTTCTTGTCCGTGCAATTGCACAGCATTTAATTGCCCTAGTTCTACAGTTTCTACTATTGTTTTGAGGCAGGAGTTAGCAAAAACCCCAACATAACTTTTCTCTTGAGCTAAATTTTCTATAATATGCCCAATCATTGATGGGTTTATGAAGCGGGGAGAGCTTTCAACGCAGATAAACCCAATAGTAGAAATACCTAAATCCAAAATTGAACGAGCCTGATCTAACTTGGTTATACCACAAATCTTAATACGCATTTGTTAATTATTTAAACAAATCTAAATCAATTTTACTTTTTAAAAGCTCAAGATTTATAATTGGCTAAGTATTTATAATCAAGAGGTTTTAAAAATATGAATTTATTCCTAGCCAGCGTGCCTACAACTGTAGCGTGGAATCCCTCGATAGCCATAGTTATGATCCTTTGTAATATATTTGCTATTGTGATTGGCTATTTCAGTATTCAAAAAACTGGTTTTGGTCCAGCATTACCTATTCCCCAATTAGCAGCTAAAAAGAGCTTTGGCGTAGCAGAGCTTTTAGCTACAGCTAGTCTAGGGCATATTCTGGGTGCCGGTATTATCTTGGGACTATCCAACGCTGGTCTATTTTAAAAAATAATCAAAAGTGATTAAGCTTATTCTACTTGGGCCTGATTCAGAATTAGTTCTACAGCAATGGATCTTTAACGACCTCTCCAAGGTCCATATAGGTCGCTCTGTGAGTAACGAAGTTGTACTTTATAGTGCAATAGTATCTCGCAGGCATTTGATCATTCTAAGAACCGAAGATGGAAACTGGGTGATCAAAAACCTAGGAGCTAATGGAACCTTCCTAGAGGGCAAGACAATAGATGAGGTACTAGCCTACGATGGAATGACTATCCGCATAGCTGGTCTAGGTCCACAACTGCGCATAAACCTAGAGCAGCAGAAAATTGATTCTAGTCAAATAGAGCTAAATACTGATTTGCCAGAATCACTAGAAAATGAAATTAGCAAAGAAGAAGATCTCACCAATTATCTCTTTAAAAGATAAAAAGCCTCTGTTGTAACCTGCTCGATACTTGGGCTTTCAGTCTTACTTAGATCCTCACTGATATAGAGCAAATATTCTATATTACCAGCAGGTCCAGTCAGGGGAGAAAAGGTCAATCCACAATAAGACCAACCCAAATCTTTAGCACTTTGATAAACTTGCTCTATTGCCACGATATGATCTTGAGGATTCCTGACTACCCCTTTTTTGCCTACTTTTTCTCTTCCAACTTCAAACTGTGGTTTAACCAATAAAACCACTTCACGGGGAGGTTTTAAAAGATTCCAAAGAGTAGGCAAAACCTTTCTTAGGGAAATAAAAGAAAGATCCGCTACTGCCAAATCTGCCCCTTGATTTTCTCCATACAATTGCAGAGAGTTCATGTGGCGAATATTGCTTCTCTCTTTGAGCACTACTCTAGGATCTTGTCTTAAACTCCAGGCTACTTGGCCATAGCCAACATCTACGCCATAGACCATTTTGGCCCCTGCTTGTAGTAAACAGTCGGTGAATCCACCTGTAGAGATGCCAGCATCTAGACAGATGCGATCTTTGACTTGTATTTTAAAAAAATCTAATGCCTTTACTAATTTTTCGCCGCCGCGCGAGACATAGGGCGCTCTTTGGATGATTTCAATCTGCGAATCACTATTTACAACAGTAGCGGGCTTGTCGATGATCTGCCCACTTACTTTGACTTGCCCTGAGAGGATTAACCTTTGCCCCTGTTGACGAGAGTCTGTTAGTTTGAGCAGCACGAGCAAGAGATCCAAACGTTCTTTAGACTTCATGCTATACAAACAGAAAAGGAGAGCCTTTTGAGGGACTCTCCAAAATTATCAGGGTGCATCTACTCTTATAAATATAGCACCTAGGATTGCATAATTACAACAAAATCAGCTTTGAACTTGAAGTTTTTGGACAATAATCTCACTGGTCAATTTAGGATCAGCCTTGCCTCCACTTTTTTTCATAACTTGGCCAACAAAGAAACCCTGCATACTGGTTTTGCCTGCTCGATATTTCTCTACTTCGGCTGGATGCTCTGCAATAACCTGGAGAACAATTTTTTCTATTTCGCCAAGATCACTGATTTGTACTAAGCCTTTCTTCTCCACAATTTCCTTGACCGAACCACCTTTTGTTAATAACTCAGGTAAGATATCTTTGCCAATTTTATTGCTGATTGTTTTATCTTCAATGAAATTGACAAGCTCGGCTAAAGTATCAGGTTTGAGGGCTATTTCATTGATACTGATTTTATTGTTATTGAGATAGGCGGCAATATCCTGGGTGATCCAATTGGCAACCAATTTGGGATTAGCTCCTTGGGATAAAGTTGTCTCAAAATATTCAGCAACAGTTTTCTCATCAGCCAATACCCTGGCATCATAAGCTGAAAGCCCTAGCTCACTTTGGTAGCGTTGGCGTTTTTGGGCAGGAAATTGTGGTAAGCTCTCAAGGCATTTTTGCAGATACTCATCACTGGTTTCAAAAGGAGGTAAATCAGGCTCAGGGAAGTAGCGATAGTCGCTCGCACCCTCTTTAGAGCGCATACTGATTGTTCTTTGGCTGGATTCTTCCCAGAGCCGCGTTTCCTGTACAATAGTTCCGCCTGTTTCAATGGCTTCTACCTGTCTTTCAATCTCATATTCGATGGCTTTTTGGATAGCACTAAAGGAGTTCATGTTCTTAATCTCGACCTTGGTTCCGAACTTGCTAGTACCAACAGGACGGACTGAGATATTGACATCACAGCGCAAAGAACCCTCTTGCATATTGCCATCACCTATACCGAGATAACGTACTAGGCGGCGCAGCTCTTGGACATATTCAGCAGCTTCAGCTCCTGAGCGTATATCTGGTTCTGAAACGATTTCTAAAAGAGGTACCCCAGCTCTGTTGTAGTCGACTAGCGAATAGGTTGAACCGCTGAGACGGTCACTGCCAGCATGGACAAGTTTACCGGCATCTTCTTCCATATGCAGACGAGTAATACCTATTGTTTTGTAGGTGACTTGGCCTGTTTTTTTATCAAACAGTTCGATATCTAAATGGCCATTTTGAACTATTGGTAAATCATATTGAGAGATTTGATAGTTCTTGGGTAGATCTGGATAAAAATACTGTTTGCGGTCAAATTTGCTATATCGGGTAATCTGCGCATTGAGAGCCAATCCTAATTTGACGGCACTTTGAAGAACCTCTTGATTGAGAACCGGCAAAACCCCAGGATAGCCCAGACAGATTGGACAGATATTTGTATTTGGCGGTGAAGAGAATTCTGTAGAACATTTACAAAATATTTTACTCTTGGTTGAAAGCTGACAGTGAGTTTCTAAACCAATGACTGCTTCATAGTCAGTTTTAATTGCCGTAACAGTG
Organism: uncultured cyanobacterium; assembly: GCA_903887375.1. Taxonomy (GTDB): domain Bacteria; phylum Cyanobacteriota; class Cyanobacteriia; order Cyanobacteriales; family Microcystaceae; genus CAISPN01. Next base: position 13,139 of record CAISPN010000119.1, on the reverse strand, counting down.
GTCATATTGATTTAAGACACATATTATGGAATCTATTGTATCTTGTTTTATTGAGGTAAATGATATGAGTAAGCAGGAAATGATTTATAGTCAAAATCTGCAAAATATATTGCAATTAATTGAAAATGCAGGTTTTGCAAGTATTGAAGAATTTAGTGCAAAATCCAAAATCCCTATGCGGCAGATTTATCGACTTCTTCAGGGACTTTTGCCCAAAATTAATGTAGAAATATTTCTAAAGCTTTCTGAATTTTTGAGGATTTCTCCTGGCAAACTAGCAGAGATTTTTTTCCCACAAGCATCCCCCCCAACTATAGAGAGAGAAAACAGACAAGATCAAATCAATGATTTAAGAGAAGATTTTAAAAAAGAATATCATCTACTTCAGCAGGAAATGGATAATATCAAACAAGAAGTACAAAGATCTGCTTTTTACAGCTTGGAATCACTGCTGCTTCAATTGCCAACTGTGACAGCCGCAATTCAACAAAATCCAGATTTTCCCTCAGTTAAACTATTACCTTTATTTAGACCAGTCAATCAGCTCTTGCGAGAATGGAATATTGAGCCAATTGGTACAGTAGGGGCTAAAGCAGTTTACGATCCCCAATACCATGAAATTCTAGAAGGTACTGCTCAAGAAGGTGATTTGGTCACAGTTCGCTATGTTGGCTATAAACAAGGAGAATTAGTATTATACAAAGCTAAAATCAGTCAGATCTTCTATGAAATTTAGCTTAAGTATTTGGTTGATCTAACCCTACGATCTTCTCGTATGCTGCTGCCATAGCACAATTGGTAAATGGTGAAGTTAGGAACGTTCCAAACATTGTCAGCAGGCCAAGTAAGTTAATTACAGAGAGTACAAAGGAAAATGCAGCAAAAGACCACCATTTTTTGCTAATCAGACGACGACTAGTTTCTATTGCCTCCCATGGCTTCATTTTGCGATCTACAATCAAGGGAATCGCAAAACTATAGGCAATAGAAAGATAGGTAGCAACCCCTAAAGCCAAAAGCCCTACAATCCCAAATATGGGTATAGAGCCATTAGGAACAGATAATTCGGGTAGCTGTGAGATTTGATCAAACTCCGGCATATTACTAACTATCTCTCGTAAAGGATTATAGCCAATTACCGAGAAACAAACTAAAGCTATCAAGGCTGGAAGAGCAATAAACAATCCGGCAATCAAGCTAGCCCAAAACAGATTAAAAAAGTAATTAGAGCCAAAACCATTGAAAAAGTCTGCAAATTCAGCTTTTCTGCTATTAAATGCTACGAAAAAATAACCAGCAGAAACAACAGGCATAATCATATATAGAAGAAATCCGCCAAGTACCGGAATCTGTGAAAGTACATAAATAGTAATAGATGAGAGCAGGCAAAATCCCACAAAGTTCCAGAAGTTTGCTCTAAAGATTTCCCATCCTCTGTTTAAAAACTCGGGAATGTCGATCTGGTAGTTCTTGTTAATTATTTGATTTGTATTATGACTACGCATACATTTAAAGAGCTGTTGTTAATAGCTTCAATATAGCGTAGCTATCTCAAATGCGAGTTCAAATATCAGTATTTTTTACAGTTTATAGTTGATTTTTGTTAGTATGGAGATAGAAATTTTGTTAGTGCAAGAGGGGACAGAGTCTTCTCTTTTTTCTTTTAGCTCATCCATTGATTGACCTCTCAATGCCGTAGAGAACAAAGACCCCAAATGCCACCAACCAAAACCAAAGTTGAGGCGGTTCGCTATGGGTGAGAAATACTAGGCTGAAGGCTGCTGCAAAATTCCACCACTTGAGCCACCATTGCAAAATTTTTAAAAAGCTTTTCATAGATAGATAGTTAATTCGTGATCCTCTTATAGAAAATTATCATCTTTTCTGTTAAAATGTGCATCACGTTCATTAATTTTGGCAGAAAGTGCGATGGGTGAGGCTAAAACGCTTAAGATAATCAGATTACTACCTTTAAGTATTATCTTCTTGATCTTTGCTGTATGGACGGTGAAGGGAAAAATTCCCAATCCAGCCCAAGGTAGAGCAGTTATCTTAATTCCACGTTCTATTGTGGCTATACAACCTCTTGAAGGTGGCAGAGTCCTAAATCTGAAAGTAAAAAAAGGAGATTTAGTCAAAAAAGGCCAATTGTTAGCGACTATGGATTTTCCAGAACAGGAAGTTGCCCTACAAAACAAAAAGAAAAGATTAGCTGATCTTCAAGCCCAAAACACACAAATCAGCAAGGTTCAAACTAACCGCACTCAATCTAATCAAGATAGTGTCCAACAAAAAAGGCAAGCTAACTTGCGCCAGATTGAATCTTTAAAAGTACAACTTGCAGCTAACGCTACTCAAAAAAAAGCTTATTTAGATCATCTAAAGTATCTCAACAGTTTTAGAGAATCAACCGATAAGAGATTGCAAGCCTACAACCATCTAGCTAAAGAAGGTGTCGTACCTGAAATCGGTATGCAGACTTACTTTTTCCAAGCTAATCAACAAACTGTCAATAATTCAATCAATGAAATCCAAGTTGCCCTCTCGCGCTTAAAAGGTTTAGATGAAAGTTTAAAAGCGCAGATCCGCTCAATTGAAGCTCTCAATGAAGGGTTAGTTGCCGAAAATAGAACAGTGGTTTTAAGTGATACTGTAAGTGATGCTACTCGTTTTAACCTGATTGCCGATCAAAAAAGAGATATCAAACTGACCGAATCCCACATTATCACTAGTAGCAAAGTTTTAAGTCATTATGACGGTAGAGTTGAGGAAATTTCTACTAACCCTGGCGAGGTGGTACTACCAGGAACTGAACTTGGTAAAATTTCTGTTGTCAATCCTAAAGCTGATGCCAACGTTATAGCTCTATTTAAAGTCGGGGATGCCAAAAGGTTAAAATCTGGCATGAAATTAGAGGTAGTTCCAGATCTCTATGATAGGGCTCGCTATGGTGGCATTGAAGCTAAGGTCATGGACATAGATCAACAGCCAGTATCTGAATCAGAGCTGGTCAATTTGCTTGGTAATAAATTATTGGCACTCAAATTACTTTTAGGTAGGGATGAAAATAACCCTGATAAACCCCGAGCTATTAACGACAACGTGATCAAAGTTTCTTTAAAGCTTGAGCCAGATAAAGATAGCCCTAGTGGTTATAAATGGTCCAATGGACAAGGTCCACCTCAAAAAATCACTGATGGGACTACATCTGATGCTCTAGCGGTCTTGGAAGAGCGCTCTTTGCTGAGTTATCTAAATCCAGCTTTTCGTTGGATTACCGGAATTTATTAAAAACTTTATGTCCTTAGAGCTTCAGTTTTCTTCAATACTCAAACAGGGCTTTAGATTTGCTGTAGGTGCGGCATTGATTGAAGCATTCTTTTGGCATCGAGGAGATTTACTAGATAATTTTATTTATCCTGTTTTTGGTTATGTTTCAGTAGTAATCGAGCCTACTACTGGAGGAGCGTTTACTGCAGGTCTAGGGAGGATTGCTGGCAGCGCCCTAGGTGGGGTGATTGCAGCTACTTTAGTAAGTGTATTTGGCATATCAGATTACGGTTTATATGTCATTGCCGCTTTGACTTTTATAATAGCTTCTTTAATTTGTGAGAGTTATCGCTGGCAGGCAGCCTATTCTCAAGCTACCTTGGTTGGTACATTTATTGCTATGCGAGCTTTGGGAACTTCAGCCAATGAAAACATATGGCTTTATCTAAAATCAAGGCTAATTGACAATTGGATTGGGATATGTTTTGGTGTTGTTGTTGCTTTATTGATTTATCCGCAAGATAGCCGCAGTCAATTAAATAAAAATCTCAATAGATTTCTAGAAAATATCTCTTTATTAATGCGTTCAATTTGCCAGAGATACACAAAAGCAGAAAATACAACTAATAACTCTCAAGAATTAATTGACAATCTCAAAAAACTTGAACAATCCACTTCAGTAACTTTGGCTAAATCCAATACCGAGCTTAGAAATAGTTGGCTTGAGCAATGGAATGGAATAAACTCTAGCCAAAATACTTTACTCAGGCAAGCTCAAGATTTACTAAAAATTGTTGACAACACTAAAGAATCAGACTTAGCTCAATCCTTCCAGCTAGAATTAAATTCTCTTGTCAATAGTATCGGTGAATTTTGCTCATCTCTGCAATCAGGCATCATATCTCGTTTTGGTCCAAGAGCTGAAATTAGTAAAATCAAAGAAAAACTGGAACATCTACGAATTAGTGGCGAAATTGATAAATTTAGTACTTTTGAGGTCTTACAGTTTTTTCAGTTTTCCCAGCTTTTAAATCAATTTAGCAAAGAGATAGAATCCCTTCAATCTAAAATCAACAATACAGATCAAACGAAATTATCTTTAAATCTACCTAAATACAATAAAATATCTCTCAGAAGAATAGTCGAAATTATTGGAATTGGATTAGCGATTGGCATGAGCTTATCTATCATTCATCACATCAATTTTCCCTTTCCCTCAGCCTATCAAGGAGTTGCAGATATAATAATTGTTGGTTCTATTGTGATGATTGTACAACCAACAAAAGGCCAGGCAATCGCTGTGAGTATTGCCGCTTTGCTTTCTCTCTATCTGACTATCTTTTATGTTTACTTGATGGCTAAATCTTTCGGTTTCAATCCTCTAACCAGTGGGATTGTCTTTTTTTTGATTTATATTAGCTGCTCTGTTTTAGGTTTTCCTCCTCTAGCTCGCATTGGGGCAATTGTAGCGGCAGATGTATTAGGCAAGGATATCTATCCCTTTTTTGATCAAGGCATTGTAGCAGCTTTAGTTGCTATACCCTGTGGCATTTTTATTGCTTTGATGATCACAAAAATATTCATGAGGGGATCATCTTGTGATCAATTAGAAAGTAGTTTTTCTAGAACTTTTGCCAATTTAGGTCAACTATATCAATCTTTGCTTGGTAAATATCTCAATCCTGAATATGAGCATGAAAATAGCACTTCTTTAAAAAATAGAATTGCTAAAGAAATTGCACTTCACCCCAAAATTTGTAAACTCGCTGGATTTGAAAAAGGTACCGGAGTGATGGCTCAAATGCGCCAGAAGCAATGGCATCTTTTAATGAACTATGAACAACAATTATTTTCTCAGCTCAATACTTTAGAAGATGAATTACAACAGCCTATACCTGAACCTATTATTGAGAGGTTTTTATCTCAATTACAAGAAATTATTCAACAAACTAATGAGGTATTTGCCGATGTGAATATACAAAATCAAGATTTTAAAGTTCAAAGTGGTCAAATTTATTCTTTAAATCAAAAAATTAAAACACTTGAGCAGCAGTTATTAAATTCTCGTTTGGAAACCAAAAGCTATAAATTAGAACAATTGATATCATTTAGTTCTACTTTTACAACCGTCAAAGAAATTGCTGAAAACCTAGAACAAATGAGCCAAAATTTAGAACTCTCTACTTAGCCAGTCAAATTATTATGAAATTTAGTTATTTATTTTTAGCCTCTAGCTTCGGATTTATCAGCAGTATAAATTGCGTACAAGCACAATCCCTATCTAATAATATTGATTTGCTTGCTCGTCCTAAGACCACTGAGCAAGTCAAAATTGAAAAAATTATACCTCTTTCTCTCAAACAGGCATTAGAGATTGCTCAAGAAAATAACCAACAGTTGCAAATTGCCAAACAGAAGCTTGAATCTAGTCGAATTGCCTTGCGAGCAGCTCAAGGCACTTTACTGCCAACATTGAGTTTTTCTGGCGGAATTAGCTATCAAAAATTGGCAAGTTTAGACTATGTTGATAGCCAGATCTCTACTGCTGCCGGTCAATTAGGTCCGATTGGAGAATTAGCAACCAAGGTTCTTGCCGATACCAGCTTAAAAAACCTAACAACTCCCTATGTCAGCCCTGTCAATGCTTCGCTGCTTCTTAACTATAATCTTGATGTTTCAGGAGAGCGGGCAATTTCGATTGAGACTGCAGCAAAACAGGTGCAAATTAGTGAACTAGAGCTCAAGCGCCAAAGCGAAGATACGAGATTGGCAACCACCTTAGACTATTACACGCTGCAAGAAGCAGATGAATTGATAAAAATCAGCCAAGCCGCTATAGTCAATGCCAAGGAGATTTTGGAAGATGCCCAAAACCTCTACGCGGCCAAGGTTGGGACTAGACTAGATGTATTGAGATCTCAGGTGATTTTAGCTAATAACAACGAAGAGCTCTCTCTTTCTCAAAGTTTGCAACTCAATGCCAGACGCCGTATAGTTCAGCGTTTAAATTTACCAGAAACGGTCACTGTCAAGACCACAGATCCAGTTGAAATGGCTGGAAAATGGACACTTTCACTAGATCAAAGTATTATTCAGGCTTATAAAAACCGCAATGAATTAGATCAAATATTAGTTCAAGAGGATATCCTCAAAGATCAACAAAAGCTTGCCCAATTGTCACTAGCTCCTAAAGTCAATCTATTTGGCAGTGTCAGCGCTCTCAATATCTTAGATAGTAATCCCAATCCAGGGATCAACAATGGCTATGCTGTAGGGGCAGTGCTTCTCTGGAATTTATATGATGGTGGGGTTTCTCAGGCGAATGCCCAGCTGCAAGGACAAAATCAGCTAATCAATCAAACTCGTTTTTCCCAAACTCGTAACGAGATCCGCACCCAAGTTGAACAGAGCTACAACGATCTTCAATCTAATTTAGTCAATATTCAAACTTCACTAGTAGCCATAGATAGAGCAAAAGAAGCTCTCAGATTAGCCAGGATGGGTTTTAGTGCTGGAGTTGTGACTCAACTAGATACTACTACATCTCAAACAGACCTAACCAGAGCCCAAACTAACTATCTGCGAGCTGTAATTAATTACAATCGGGCATTTTGTTCCTTGGAAAGAGCTGTTGGCAACTATTGATTTTATCTAATAGTACGAGAAGAGGCCGATCCAAGAAATTTTAACCAAGCTCTAGCAGGTCGATCAAAAAAAGTAAATATATCCCCATAGGCAACCATGGCGTTTTGGTGATGCTGCGAGTGAATCTCAGGGGTGGTGATAAAGAAAAATCTACAAATTTTTTGTACTAAGCTAGGGGTTGGATACTCTAAGACAAAGACATGTCGCCACACCACATGAAATTCTCCCAAAGCCAAACCCAATATAGTTCCAATAGGTGAAATTTGCCAAAACCAAGGAGTAAATACAAAATAGGGCAAAGCTCCTAAGATGCCATCAAGCAACACCAAGGGGTTTTTAGTTAAGACAGCATAATGGAAAAAATTCCGATTTTTGCCATGGTGTATTAATGTATGGAATTTGCCAAAAACATGTTCAGGTACATGATAAAAAAAAGTTGATAAAAAATCACCCAACAATAACAGCAAAAAAGCTACTACTAGCGCAAGCAAGCCAGATGTGATCATATTATCTAACACTACTCCTCAATAAAGACAAAAATTCGACTTGCAATGATATTACAAAATGAAAGTTAAATTTTGGTTATGTCCAGATTAAGCTTTGCTAAAACTACTCCAATAGGCGAAAACCGACTAAGATAATTACGGCTTTTACCATTACTAACCAGACACTAGCAAGGTTAAAGTAACAAAAGTAAGATAAATCCCTGGAATAAGTACTAATATATGTTTGAATATTTTAATGAAAAAGCAGTCAAGGCGATCAGCGCGGCCCAAGAAGAAGCCCGCCGCTGCGGTCGTGACTTGGTGGGAACTGAATACCTATTGTTAGGTCTAATTTTAACTTTAGGTAGAGAGGCTACTGCTTTATTAGGTGGAGTAGAATTATCTGCCAACGAAGTTCGCCAGAAAATTGAAGAGAAAACTGGCAAAGGTACCAGATTCAATGTTTTGCGTATTCCCTTTACCCCTAAAGCCAAAAAATTATTAGAACAATCCCTGGAAATATCTCGCCATTTAAACAGTAATCTGGTAGAGCCTATTCATATTCTTCTAGCTATCACCTCAGATCCTGAATGTCTAGCGGCAAAAATAATGCAAGAGCAAGGAATTGACCTTAGCGCTATTGGTTCAACAATCATTGATGAGCAGGAGTTTGCCACCACTGTCAATAATAGAAAGCCAAGTTCTTCTAAGATTAATACCTTATCTGAATATGGAACAAATCTGACAGAAAAAGCGCTAGAAGGAAAACTAGATCCAGTAATTGGTAGATCAGCAGAAATAGAAAGAACACTCCAGATATTGGCAAGAAGAACCAAAAACAACCCAATCCTTCTAGGAGAGCCAGGGGTAGGGAAAACAGCAATTGCCGAAGGTATAGCCCAAAGATTGCTCCAAGCTGATACTCCAGATTTCTTGAGAGATAAACAGGTAATCTCCTTGGAGATATCCACACTGTTGGCGGGAACCCGATTGAGAGGCGAAATGGAAGAGAGAATTAAAACTATCCTTTCTGAAGTGATTGCCTCAGGAGAGATTATCCTCTTTATTGATGAAATTCATACTATTGTAGGTACCGGCGCCCAAGGTGGTGGTGGACTAGATATTGCCAATATCTTTAAGCCAGCTTTAGCCAGAGGCCAATTGCAATGTATTGGAGCTACTACGCAGGCTGAATATCGTCAACATATCGAGACAGATGCAGCTCTAGAGAGAAGATTTCAGCCAGTTAAAGTAGGAGAGCCAACTACTGCAGATACTTTAGAAATAGTACGTGGACTGCGCAAGATCTATGAAGATTTTCACAAGGTCAAATTTACAGAAAAAGCTCTTGAAGCTGCTGTCAGCCTATCAGATCGCTATATCAATGACCGCTTTTTACCAGATAAGGCGATTGATCTGCTTGATGAGGCAGGCTCTAGAGTTCATCTGAGATATGCCCTGGCCAATAAAGAAAAAAATGACTCTTTGATCAATCCCAACTCTCTGTTGCCTGTTGTCGATAGAGAAGAAATTGCCGAGATAGTATCATCTTGGACCAATATTCCCCTGCAGCAGCTCACTCGCTCTCAAAGTGATACCTTACTTAATCTAGAAAGCTACCTGCACAAGCGTGTAGTTGCTCAAGATGAAGCAGTAGCAGCTGTAGCCAAAGCTATACGCAGATCTAGGGTGAGTTTGCAATCGGCTAATCGACCACTAGGTAGTTTTATCTTTGCTGGACCCACCGGAGTTGGTAAAACTGAGCTAGCTAAAGCATTAGCAAGTTTCTTGTTCGGTTCTACTGAGGCTTTGATCCGCTTGGATATGTCAGAGTTTATGGAATCTCATACTATTTCCAAGTTGATTGGTTCTCCTCCTGGCTTTGTTGGCTATGACGAAGGCGGTCAATTGACCCAAGCAGTTCGCTCAAGACCGTACAGTGTGATCCTGCTAGATGAAATTGAAAAAGCTCATCCTGATATTTTCAATCTCTTTTTACAGGTATTAGATGATGGGAGATTGACCGATTCTCAAGGTAGAGTTGTCAATTTTCAAAATACCCTGATCATCATGACTTCCAACTTGGGATCAAGCGTGATTGAAAAAGGCGGATCTTCTCTAGGTTTTTCACTTTCTGCTTCTTCTGATAATTACAGCCAACTGAGCAAAAGGGTAATGGAGGATTTTAAGCAATACTTCAGACCGGAGTTTCTCAATAGGCTTGATGAGGTGATTGTTTTTAGAAGACTGCAACGTGATGAAATCGCCCAAATTGCCGATCTCCTTCTAGCCCAAGTTGCTAGCCAAATTGCCGAGCAGCGTCAAATTGCCCTAGAATTTAGTACGGCTTTTCGCGATTTGATTGTAGATGAGGGTTATAGTCCAGCTTGGGGAGCTCGTCCCTTACGCAGGGCAATATCTAATCGCCTGGAAGATAGTCTGGCTGAAGCTATTTTGCAAGGCTCAATCAAGGACGATAGTACCGTTTTTGTGGATTTAGATGAACAAGGATCTATACTTCTCTCTTCTTTAAAACAACCAGTTTTGGATTATCAAACTGTAGGCTAGCTTTAGAGTTATGCTAATTTAAAGAAGTTACACTCTCTTTGAGGGGTATGGAAGAAAGTTCTGCTCAAGTAGAAGTACAAACGTCAGTAGCATCTAAAACAAAACCAGCCAATTATCTCTGGATCTCTCTCGGGATAATTGGTCTAGTCGGTACTACTTACTTGGGTTGGCGCTGGTGGAAAGATCAAAATTCTTATGCTACAACTGACAACGCGCAAATTCAGGGGCATATATCGCCGATTTCTTCTAAGGTTACAGGTATTGTCGAGAAGGTTCTAGTTTCCGATGGGGATCACGTCAAGCAAGGCCAACTCCTTATTCAACTAGACTCCAAAGACCTCAAATTACAAGTAGAAGAGGCAAAGGCCAATCTTGCCGCTGCCCAAGCCAAGCTAAAAATGGCTAGTGCTACTGTTGGATTGACTAAAGATACTAATTTAGCTCAGGTTTTGCAAGTTCAATCCAATTTAGCGGCCAAGCAAGCCTCTCTTAGTGCAACGCAAAACCAAGTTGATCAATCTCAATCAGCAGTGAATATTGCCGTTAGTAAGCTTGAACAATCCAAAGCTGCCCTTGAGGTAGCCAAAGCCAACGTCAATAAGGCCCAAACCCATCTCAATAAGGCTCAAGCTGACTGGAATCGCTATCAATATCTCTCTTCCGAGGGAGCAGTTTCTGCTCAGCAAAGGGATACCTCATTGGCAACCCTCAAGGACGCTCAAGCTGAGTTCATAACAGCCGCTCAGCAAGTAAAACAACAAAAAGCCGAGATTAATACCAATCTTGCCCTTGTTGAGCAGGCTCACTCCCAGGTTAAAACAACTAAATCTCAATATCAACAATCGCTAGCTGATATCAAATCCTCTGAAAGTAAAGTTGCTGAAACTAAGGTGCAAGGCCAACAGGTAGAAATTCAACAGTCACAATCCAAAAGCGAACAGGCCCAAGTATCTCAATTTAAAGCCGCCCTTGCTCTAGCTCAAAAGCAACTTGATTACACTTTCATTAAATCTCCCGTAGAGGGCTATGTGGGCAAAGGATTGGGACAGCTAACGGTTCAGGTTGGTCAATTAGTTCAGCCCCAACAGCCCCTGCTTTCAGTAATTCCTCTCAACAATAATCAACTTTTTATTGAGGCTAATTTTAAAGAAACTGATTTAAAAAGAATTACCAAAGGAGCAGCGGCTTTAGTAGAAGCAGATGCCTATCCAGGAAAAACATTTCAAGCTGTTGTTGCCGGGATCTCTCCAGCAACCGGTGCCCAGTTTGCTTTAATTCCTCCAGATAATGCTACTGGCAATTTCAACAAAGTAGTGCAATGGGTCCCAATTCGCCTGAACTTTAAACCGGGCACTGACCCTAATCACCTGTTGCGAGCTGGCTTGAGTGTTAGGGTAAAAATCTCTTCTCAAAATAAATGAGTTCTACCCTAGGAAAAGATGACTATGTTCAAGGGACTCTCAAGTGGTTGATAGTCATCACTGCAGCCTTGGGCGCGATGTTGGAAGTAATTGATACAAGTATAGTCAATGTTGCTATTACCAGCATTCAAAGTAGTTTAGGTGCCACAATTTCTGAGGTAGGTTGGGTTGTCTCAGGTTATAGTATAGCCAATGTCATCCTCATTCCTTTAAGTGCCTGGTTGGGCTTTTACTTTGGCCGTAAAAGCTATTTTATTTTTTCTTTGGTTGGTTTTACTGTCGCTTCGATTCTCTGTGGATTTTCCGTTAACTTGGCTATGCTGGTGGTCTGTCGAATTCTCCAGGGTCTTTTTGGGGGAGGTCTATTAGCTAAAGGTCAATCTATTATTTTTGAAACTTTTCCACCACATGAGCAGGGTTTAGCTCAGGCTATGTTTGGAGTTGGGGTGATTGCCGGTCCAGCAATAGGCCCAACTTTAGGTGGTTATTTGACCGATAGCTTGGGTTGGCGTTGGATCTTTTTTATTAACCTACCTTTTGGATTGGTCGCAATTCTCATGGCTTGGCTATTTCTTCCTAAAGATTTGCCCCGCTTGAGAGTACCGACAATTGACTGGTGGGGAATTGCTTGGTTAGCAATTTCTATCGGCTGTTTGCAGACTGTATTAGCCCAAGGACAAGAATATGATTGGTTCAATTCTAGTTTGATTAATTATTTGGCTATAGTAGGCTCGATCACTTTTGTTTTACTGATTTGGCAAGAGCTAAACACCAAGGCTCCTGCAGTTGATCTAAGGGTGCTTCGTCATAGAGCCCTGGCAGCAGGCAGCATCTATTCTGGTATTTTAGGGATGGGACTATATGGAACTTTATTTGTAGTTCCTATTTTTGCTCAGAGTATTCTTGGTCTTTCAGCTACGCAAACCGGATTTCTCTTAGCTCCAGGAGCCCTTGCTTCGGCTATTGTTATGGTATTGCTGGGCAAAATTTCTGATCGTATTGATGCTCGAATTCTCATTGCAACTGGCGCAATTGGTTCTGCTTTGGTAATGTTTAATTTAGCAGATATTACAGCGCAAACTGGCACTGAGAGATTATTTTGGCCTCTTGTGTTTCGCGGTGGGGTGACTGTGATGATGTTTTTGCCGCTAACTTTAGCAACTCTTGGTTCTCTTGCTCAGAAAGATATTCCAGCAGGTTCTGGTTTTTATAATCTTACTCGCCAATTAGGTGGTAGTTTAGGTATTGCTATTCTCACCAATATTCTAGAGCAAAGAATAGCTTTTCATAAGGTTATCTTGAGCGCTAAAATCACTCCCTATGATCTAGCAACCTCCCAACGTTTAGAACAACTTCACTGGTTTTTTCAAAGTCAGGGTCTTGATTCTATTACTTCTAACCAAAGAGCTCTAGCTATTATTGAACATACAATATATACCCAAGCTTCAGTCTTATCTTTTGCGGATATTTTTCGTATTGTCGGGATCACGTTTATCTGTTCTTTACCTCTTTTATTATTTTTAGGGCAGGGTAAGAAAAAGAGGCAGGTTGTTTAATCTACTTCAATTGGTCCAATACCATATTCTGATGTTCGCTTTTTTAGATCCTCACTCAGTGCCACATCGATAGAAGCGGTTCTCGCACCTGCTTGAGCTGCCCATTGTTTTAATTCTTCAATTTGTCTGCTGGCAATTGTGGCAAGAGGAACAGTACTACTAATTGATGCCAAAATATCTTCAGTTGTGAAATC
>CAISPN010000118.1 GCA_903887375.1 uncultured cyanobacterium | reverse complement strand
TCACCAGATCAAGTCCAGCTTCACCATAATTCAAGGCTTTGGGTAGTGCGGTTAATCTAGCGGATTCATTGCCACTTTGGAGAGAGAGCTTAACCCCTTCAATACCACCTAAGATGGCAGCGCTGGAGAGATCAACTGGGGCGCCGCCTAGGACAGCATCATCTGGTCTGGGTTGTCTTGTTTCTTCGGGCATACTAGTTTGATATGTGTATATTTTATAAGCATAATACTACTCAATACAGATTTACGGCCATATCCCCAAAAAATTATTTTTCTAAGCTCCTATGTTGGCTACCTGTGACTATTGCCCTAGAATTATTCAACCAAGCAAGACAACATCTGCTTGAACCTGTCTCCTATTAATCTGTCCTTAAACCAAAGAGCGAGTATACCATTTTCACTGACCGAGGCGTATTAGTTAAAAAATGGTGCAAGGAATGGTAAACAACAACAGTGTTAGAAGTCATCTGTCAAAACAAGGTGGCATGGCTGCTGGAAAGGTCTGACTTTACGTATATCTAGATAGAAACTCGTAGAGATAATCTAGATGTTCTTTGTTATGTTTAGCCATCAAGGAAATACGCAGCCTGCTAGTTGGAACTGTAGGAGGCCTGATGGCTGGGGCAAATATTCCATTTTTTAGTAGGTTATTAGCCAATTGACTTGCTTGTTGGGGATCTTTAAGCAATATAGGAAATATCGCAGATTGCGCTCTAGTTCCCAAAAGTTCAGCAAAATAGTTGATGTTTGCCTGAATTTTTTGTATAAGTTGCGGTTGGGTTTTAAGGATCACTAATGCTTCTAGCGCAGCGGCAGTATCAGCAGGGGATAGTCCTGTAGTATAGATCCAACTAGCAGCTCTATTGCGCAAATAATCAATCAAAATAGTAGAGCCGGCTACATAACCACCGAGACTGCCTAAGGCTTTGCTAAATGTACCAGTTTGTATGATTTCTCCTGATGAGATTCCCCAATGCTCTAAAGAGCCAGCCCCAGTTTGACCCAGAACCCCGCTAGCATGAGCATCGTCAATCAGCAGCATAGTGTCAAAGTTTTGAGCCAGTGTAATTAATTGGGGTAAATTGCCCAGATCTCCATCCATACTAAAAACACCATCACTGATTATCAAACAGCGACGATAAAGTGCCCTTTGCTCTTTTAATAGCTTTTCTAGAGTTTGGTAATCATTGTGTGGATATTCTTGGAGGCTTGCTTGGCTTAATTTAGCTCCATTTTTCAAGCTAGAATGATTATATTGATCAGAAAGAATTAAATCTCTGTTATTGACTAAAGCTGCTATAGTCCCCAAATTAGCTAAATAGCCTGAGCTAAATACTAAAGCATCTTGGCTACCTTTGATCTGGGCTATTGATTTTTCCAGGTTGCTATGCAACTGCCTATGCCCGGTCAGTAAACGAGAACCAGTAGCCCCAGTTCCATATTGCTCTATGGCTTTGATAGCGGCAACTTTGAGCCTGGAATCTGCAGCCAAACCCAGATAGTCATTACTGGCAAAATTTATTACATTTAATCCTTCCAGCTCAATAAAAGGAGGTTCGATATTGCCTATTGTTTTTACTGTGCGATACCAGCCGGCTTTCTCAATAGTTTCCAAAGATTTCTCAAGCCAACTATAAGCTTTAGCCATAGCGGATGCCAGCACTAGAGAGGCGATCAAGAGCCTCTTGTAACCTGTCATAATCGGCAATCAAGCTGACCCTGACATAGCCTTCTCCACCTTCACCAAAAGCATTGCCAGGAGTTACAACTACTCCAGTTTTCTGGAGGACATCCATAGCAAAAGAAGTAGAAGTAGAATGGGGTGGACAGGGAATCCATAGATACATTGTTGCTTTAGAAGGAGAAATCTGCCAGCCCAATTTAGATAGGCCAGAGATGAGGAAATCTCTTCTGAGCCTATAGCGATCCTGCACCTGCTTTACATATGAATCGGGCAATTGGAGAGCAGTTTCAGCAGCTTTCTGAATGGCAGTAAATATTCCATAGTCTAGGTTGGTTTTTAAAGTACGCAGCCCTTGAATGATATCGGCATTGCCAACTACAAATCCCACTCTCCAGCCGGCCATATTATAGGTCTTAGAGAGAGTATGAAATTCTACACCAATATCTTTAGCACCTGGAATTTCTAGTAAACTAGTTGGCTGATAACCATCAAAAGCTAATTCTGCGTAGCAAAGATCATGAACCAACATGATTTCATAGTGCCGGGCAAAGCTGACTACTTCTTCAAAAAACTCTTTTGGAGCTGTAGCTGTAGTGGGATTACTAGGATAGTTAAAGTAGAGAATTTTTGCTTCTCTTGCAACATTTTGAGGAATTGACTGGAGATCTATTAACCAGTTGTTCTGAGCGTTGAGAATAATTGGATGAATTCTAGCTCCAGCAATCAAGGGCCCACGAAAATGGGGTGGATAGGCTGGGCTTGGCACTAGAACTAAATCTCCAGGATTGATATAGGCTAAAGCCAGATGAGTCAATCCTTCTTTAGAGCCCAATAGAGGCAAAACCTCATTATCCGGATTGAGATCTACTCCATAACAGCGTTGATACCATTGAGTAATCGATCTGCGAAAACTAGTAGTTCCTTCAAAAGGAGGATAGCCATGGTTATTATATTCAGCCAAAGCGGCAATAGCCGAATCAATTACTGGTTGTGGTGGAGGCCCATCGGGATTACCCATCCCCAAATCAATTAAATCTATTCCCCTTTCTCTTGCCCCAGCCTTGAGCTCATCCAACCGAGCAAATACATAGGTAGGTAGAATATTGAGACGATCTGCGCGAGTAATCCAACTTAAGCTCATTATAGGGCTATTAAAAAACTATCTTTTCATTATCAAGGTATATAGACTCTATTGTCAAAAATCACTATTAACCGTTTAGAATCTCATTACTTGGCTTATAATTTCTTCATTGGTAAATCTTCAACAAAAAAATAAAATGAGCAAAGATTGGCAGGAAGTCAGTGGAGGTATTACTGCACCAAAAGGATACAGAGCAGCCGGAATTGCCGCGGGATTAAAGCCTTCAGGTTCTCCCGATCTCACCTTAATCTATTCAGATGCCGAGGCCATTGCAGCCGGAGTTTTTACTACTTCTCAAGTGCGAGCTGCCTGCATAGATTACTGTCGCGGTTTACTCGCCAAAAAACCGAGTATCAGGGCAATTCTTTGTAATTCAGGCCAAGCCAATGCTGCTACTGGACAACAAGGACTAGAGGATACTTTGACGACAGCCCGCTGGTTGGCGCAATCTTTAGATATCTCGGCTGATTCGATCTTGTTAGCCTCTACTGGTGTGATTGGCCAAAGGATCAAAATGACAGCTCTAGAGCAAGGTATTCCTAAAGTAGTTGCGGCTCTTTCGCCTGATGGTGGTCCCCAAGCGGCTCTTTCTATCCTAACTACTGATCTAGTTCCTAAATCAATTGCATTAGAGACAACCATTGATGATCGACCTGTGCGAATTGGAGGAATTGCCAAAGGCTCTGGGATGATTCATCCCAATATGGCCACCATGCTAAGTTTTATCACTTGTGATGCTGCCGTAACTACTAATTTGTGGCAGCAGATGCTCTCTCGCGCAGCCGATAAGAGCTTCAATCAGATTACTGTAGATGGTGATACCAGTACAAATGACAGTTTGATTGCCTTGGCCAATGGACAGTCTCGTACTCCCGCTATTACTGAAGAAGGCCCCGTTGCTGAAAAATTAGAAGCTATGCTAACTGAAGTTTGTCAATATCTGGCCAAAGCAATAGCCAGAGATGGCGAAGGTGCCACCTGTTTGATTGAAGTAAGAGTTTCTGGTGCCATTGATGACAACGAGGCTAGGCTAGTAGCTAAGACTATTGCTGGATCTTCTTTGGTTAAATCTGCTATCTTTGGCCGAGATCCAAATTGGGGAAGAATTGCAGCTGCTGCTGGAAGAGCTGGGATATTGTTCAAGCAAGATGATTTATCGATTAAGTTAGGGGAGCAACTGTTGATGGAAAATGGCCAGCCTTTAACTTTTGATCGCCAATCGGCTAGTGATTATCTCAAAAAAGCTGCCTCTGGAGCTTATTTAAAAGAAGATACTGTTTTAATTGCAGTGAGTTTAGGCAATGGTTCAGGTTCAGGTATTGCTTGGGGCTGTGATCTCAGTTATGACTATGTGAAGATTAACGCCGAATACACTACATAATTTTGCTAGAATCAGCTAGATGAAAATACTTTTTTGTAGTCATGTTCCTCAAAGTCGGACTTTAGGCGCATCTAAGCTTCTTATTGAAGTTGCTGAAGAGATGGAACCACTGGGATGGCAGACAAGTTTTCTTACTCCAAACGAGCTTTTAGGGGATGCTTGGGGAAAAACCAATAACACTGACGAATTTCTCAAGCTATATTCTCAAGCTCTTAGGGATTATTTAAAAGAAAATGCTGCCAACTATGATGTGATTGACTATGACCAAAGTCATCTTCCTTACCCTAGAGGTGAGTTTCCATCTTCTACATTAATGGTAGCTAGATCTGTACTTTTGCTGCGCCATTTTAAGCCTGAGATAGTAAAAACAATCACTAAACCCAAGGCTAATTGGCAATCTAAAGCTAAATTCTTTTTAAAACGGTCCCTAAGGCTTGGTAAATCTGATGATCTTTTATGGAAAGAGCTAATTAAAGATGCTGATTTGACTTTTTCTCAAGCAGATTTAATCAACGTTGCCAATACTTATGATAAAAACGAACTAATAAGCTCTGGTCTTGCAGAAAATAAAATAGAAGTCTTTCCCTACGGAATCAATAGAGATCGCCGTGTTCTTTTTGATAATGTAGATAGCAAAATTCCAGCATCTCCTAAAGTAGCTTTTGTTGGGACTTTTGACTATCGCAAAGGAGCTAGTGACTTTCCCAAAATTTTTGAAGATATTCATGCTTATAATCCCAATGTGACCTTTAAATTATTAGGTACTAAAGGTTTCTACAGCTCTAGTGAAGAAGTTTTATCTTGCTTTTCTAAACAAATCCGTCAAAAAATTGAAATTATTGCCAGTTTTGCTCCAAATGATCTACCAAATATTTTAAGTGACTGCTCAGTTGGGCTATTTCCCTCATATGTAGAGGGTTTTGGGATAGGAGTTTTGGAAATGTTGGCATCTTCAGTTCCTGTGATAGCCTATGATGTACCCGGGCCTCCGATGATGCTGCCATCTGAATACCTAGTCGCCCCAGGTGATACAGAAAATATGGCCCAAAAGATACTAGCTCTATTAAACGATCCTCAAAAGCTGTCATCTGCGCGCATTTGGGCCAAAGAGCAATCTCAACAATTCTGCTGGCAAAAAATTGCCGAATCTACTAGTAAAGCTTATCTGGAAAATTGGCAAAACATACAGAAAAAATGAGTAATAAACCCCAACTCAGCGTTATTATTCCAACCTATAACTACGCCCATTACATTACTATTGCTATTGATAGCGTGCTCAATTGTAACTTCAACCAAGATGAAATTGAGATAGTCATAGTTGATGATGGCTCTACTGATGATACCCAAAAGGTTCTTAACAAATACATAGCAGATCCCCGTATTCACTATATTCATCAGAACAATCAAGGAAAAGCAAGTGCCACTCAAGTAGCTATAGACAATGCTTTAGGAGAATATATATTTAATTTAGATGCCGATGATTATTTCTTGCCTAATAAACTACAACAGGTAGTTAATATCTTTAATGCCAATCCTCAAGTAGTCCACGTTAGTCATCCTGCACTCTGTTGGGTAGTTGAGCAAGACACAAAATCTCCAGAACTGCTGCCCCAAGAGATATTAAATCAAAAAAACAATGGTAAAGATCTACTTTCTTTCTTTTATAAAAGAAGAATTTTATTTGGTGGAGGTTCCACCTTTGCCGCTAGAGCATCTGCTTTGAGGTCTTTTCGGATTCCTCAAGCAGTAGATATGTTCATTGATGAATATCTGCTCCTGTTTACTCTCAATCAAGGGGATTCCTTTTTTCTAGCAGAACCATTGAGTATATGGCGCATCCATAATCAAAACTTCTCTGACAACCCACAAAACAATATTGCCAAAAAAACCAGAAAACTCAATAGCAAGAAAGCTATTGTTACTGAAGTCTTAAAAGGTGACTTCAATCAAGATCTACAGCTATTATTTAAGCTCAAAGAACAAATTGATAAGATCACCTATGATGAAATACAAAATCAAAAATCTCTAGCTGATGTAACAAAGCTCTGGAGCCTTATTTTTTTGGAATTGCCCTATTCTTATTCCGACAAATTACAGATTATAAAAAACTACACTATTATCAATAGAACTTTACCCAGTAGCATTTTAAATTTTCTCAGACAACTTAAAAATTAAAAAAATCCCCCATAGAGGGGGAGAAGATCAAAAAAATTAAAGAGAAGAACTATTTAGAAACGCGAGTTTTTCTTCTTACAAGGAAACCTAGACCCAAGGCTAAACCACCACCAGCAACTGTCAAAGGTTCGGGAACCAATTCAACAGAGTTATCAAAGGCGGAAAGGTGAGCACTTCCATTAGTACCGCCGGAAACATTGATATTTTTGGTCAGAGTAATAGATTTTGTAGGAGGAACTAAAGCAGTTGATTTAAAAACATTACTGCCGCCACTAGGCTGAATGTTTACTAAATTACCGAAGGACTGACCAGTAACAGCATCATAAGCATTTTCACTGATGACAACTTTACCTGTCCCATCGGTTCCAAAACCAGTCAAGCGGTTGTTGATTCCACCGATCAACTGGCCATTAAGAGCAGTAATAGTATAAGTAAGAGGAATATCTACAGTCTGGTTGCTTTCAGCAGTTGCACTTAGGGTAAATCCGAGGTCATTTTCTTCAGTAAAACCATCAGGAGTGGGAGTAAATACCTTGGCATTTACTTGGATTGTGTCGTAGGAAGTGTTGATAGGACCAGCGCCAGCTTCTTGGAAATTGGAGTATAGAACATTACCAGCAGTTAAGGTGCCACCAGTACTGATCAAGGTACCTAGGTTAGCAGCTTGGGCTCCAAGAGCAAGCATTAGAGAGCTACCGGCAACGATAGATGACAAGAGAGCGAAGTTTTTGACGTTCATTTGATCTATGGTTTGTTGAAAATTAAAAGAGATAATAATTATTAAACCCTATTCATATCCGAGTTAAGAGTTAACTTTAGCCGAGATCTAGATGACTTAGTAATCAATCATAACACTTTTCAGCTATTGAACCCAAGCAAAACCCTTTCTCAGCAAGTATCATCAACAAAATAAGTATAAATTCTCAATTTACAGAACTTTATTTTTTGAAATATCTAGAAATATTGCTAGAAATGCTTTTCAGTATATATCTTAAAATCTTAAGATCTTTTTTTAGTACATAAACACTAAAAATGTCTGTAATCATTGTAGAGCAAGATTTTCAGATGTTTTGCAAATAAAATATCAGCTTTGAAGGTTTTTTTGTGCTACAAGAATTACCAATTACTTTGTAGTTTACACGGATATTATTGATATTATATGAGTAATAATGAGCCAAGCCAATTTTGGTTGTTACTGACGATAAACTAGATGGTATTGTGGTTGTTCAAAGTTGAGATAAGCTCTTATGCGCGTAATTTTGATGACAGGAAAAGGTGGGGTTGGTAAAACTTCCGTGGCCGCAGCGACAGGATTACGTTGTTCAGAACTCGGATACAGAACTTTAGTACTTAGCACAGATCCAGCCCATTCGCTTGCAGATAGTTTTGATCTCGAGTTAGGACATAGTCCCAAACAAATTAAACCCAACCTCTGGGGAGCTGAACTAGATGCCTTGATGGAGCTTGAGGGAAATTGGGGAGCGGTCAAGCGATACATCACCCAGGTCTTACAAGCTCGAGGTCTAGATGGAGTCCAAGCAGAAGAACTGGCCATCCTTCCCGGCATGGACGAGATTTTCGGTCTAGTTAGGATGAAGCGTCATTATGATGAAGGCGAGTATGATGTTTTGATTATTGATTCGGCTCCAACTGGTACTGCTTTGAGGCTATTGAGTTTGCCTGAAGTAGGTGGTTGGTATATGAGGCGCTTTTATAAACCTCTGCAAAATGTCTCAGCGGTTTTACGACCGTTAGTAGAGCCACTTTTTAGGCCAATTGCCGGATTTTCCTTGCCAGATAAAGAGGTAATGGACGCGCCCTATGAGTTTTATCTACAGATCGAGGCGCTTGAGACTATCTTGACCGATCCTAAAAAAACCTCGGTTCGGTTGGTCACCAATCCAGAAAGGATGGTTATTAAAGAGTCCCTAAGAGCCCATGCTTATTTGAGCCTATATAATGTTTCGACAGATTTAGTGATCGCCAATAGGGTAATTCCCGAGCAGGTCAATGATCCTTTCTTCGAAAAATGGAAGCAAAGTCAAAAGGTCCATAAGCAGGAAATTTATGATAATTTCCATCCTTTACCGGTAAAAGAAGTTCCCCTCTATTCAGAAGAGCTCTGTGGATTAGCTGCCCTTGAAAGACTCAAAGATACTCTCTACAAGGATGAAGATCCCTCAAAAGTTTACTACGAAGAAAATACCTTGAGAGTTGTCCAAAAAGATCAAAACTATAGTCTGGAAATTTATTTACCAGGGATTCCCAAGGAGCAAATCCAGCTCAACAAAACTGGCGATGAGCTCAATGTCAGAATAGGTAACCACAGACGCAATCTAGTACTGCCGCAGTCTCTTGCAGCTCTTAAACCTTCTGGAGCCAAAATCGAGGATGACTATCTAAAAATAAGTTTTAATTAAATGGAAGTCTAATTTGATTTGGTAAATGTCTGAAAAGGTGCTGCTTGAATCCCCATCTCCCTGGCTAGTGAATTTAGCCTATCCTCTCAATTCACATGTAGTTTTACCTCTCTATTTTGGCAAGATAGAAGTCAGCGGCAGAGAAAATATCCCTAGGCAAGGTCCTGTAATTATTGCTCCTACACATCGTTCACGATGGGATGCGCTGATTGTGCCACATGCAGTCGGCAAATGTGTCAGCGGGAGGATTACCTGGTTCATGGTCACAGATGATGAGATGAAGGGGTTGCAGGGTTCGATAATTTCTCGTCTAGGTTGTTTTCCAGTAAATACTACTCATCCAACTGCCGATAGTATCGTCAAAAGTATTGCCTTACTCTCCCAAGGAGAAATGCTGACTATTTTTCCTGAAGGAGATATCTATCGAACTGAGCAGGTGCAAACGCTTAAAAGGGGCATTGCCAGAATTGCTTTAGATGTTGAGCAGGACAAGCCCGGTATTGGGGTCAAAATATTACCTGTTAGTTTGCGCTATAGCCAAAGCTACCCTAAATGGAGAACCAAGGTTAAAGTAAAAATTGGCCAACCCTTGATTGCTGCCCAATACCAACAGCAATCCATCAAAAAAGCTACTGAACAACTCACCCAAGCCCTAGAAAATACTCTAAAAGATCTCAATCACTCTAATAGATTCGACTAATGCTCTTTAATCTTCTAAGCTCTCTAATAATAGCCCTTTGGATAGTTTTGATATCGGTAATGTCAATTCAAAATGTGGCTGATGTCACTTTGCATTTTTTGTCTTTTGAATCGATAAAAATTCCAATTGGTGTAGTGATGGCTCTGAGTTTGTCCGTTGGGATAATTGTTCAGCCTCTGTTAATTTCTATACTGAGCAAAAAATAGTTAACGATCCTAGTGATGGTGCTACAATTTGTAATTAATACCCTAGGGGTGCTTAGGTTACCTAAGCTGAGACAGTCCCTCGGAACCTGAGACTAGATAGTACTAGCGTAGGAAAGCGGTTAAATAAGGAAGATATTGAAATGAGAGCAGAATGGGTTGCCAAAAGGCGTGGTCAAGGCAATGTGACACAGATGTACTATGCCCGTCAGGGCCTCTTAACCGAAGAAATGTACTATGTGGCTCAACGAGAAAAACTCCCGGTTGAATTGGTTAAGGACGAAGTAGCGCGAGGCAGGATGATTATTCCAGCTAATATCAACCACACCAACCTAGAGCCTATGTGTATTGGTATTGCTTCTAGCTGTAAGGTCAATGCCAATATTGGAGCTTCACCTAATTCTTCGAACATCGAAGAAGAACTAGACAAGCTTCGGTTATCTGTTAAGTATGGGGCTGATACTGTCATGGATCTTTCCACTGGCGGCGGCAACCTAGATGAAATTCGTACTGCTATCATCAACGCCTCATCTGTGCCAATTGGTACAGTTCCAATTTACCAAGCTTTAGAAAGCGTGCATGGTAATATGGAAAACCTGACTGCTGATGATTTTCTACACATCATCGAAAAACATGCCCAGCAAGGGGTCGACTATATGACTATTCATGCTGGTATTTTAATAGAACATCTTCCTCTGGTTAAAAACAGAATCACTGGGATAGTTTCCCGAGGTGGAGGTATTCTTGCTCGTTGGATGTTACATCACCATAAGCAAAATCCTCTCTATACCCATTTTGATGAAATTATCGATATTTTCAAACGATATGATGTTTCCTTTAGCTTAGGAGATTCACTGCGTCCAGGTTGTACTCATGATGCCTCTGATGAAGCTCAATTGGCTGAACTAAAAACCTTAGGGCAGCTCACTCGCCGGGCCTGGGAGCATGATGTTCAGGTGATGGTTGAAGGACCTGGACATGTACCGATGGATCAAATTGAGTTCAATGTCAAAAAACAGATGGAAGAATGCTCAGAAGCTCCCTTCTATGTTCTTGGTCCTCTGGTCACTGATATTGCCCCTGGATATGATCACATTACTTCAGCTATCGGAGCTGCCATGGCTGGATGGTATGGCACAGCTATGTTGTGCTATGTTACCCCTAAAGAACATCTAGGCTTACCAAATGCTGAAGATGTCCGTAATGGACTGATTGCCTATAAGATAGCAGCACATGCTGCTGATATAGCACGCCATCGTCCTGGTGCTAGAGACCGGGATGATCAGCTCTCACATGCTCGCTACAATTTCGATTGGGAGCGCCAATTTGAACTCTCACTCGATCCAGAAAGAGCCAGAGAGTATCATGATGAGACTTTACCAGCCGATATCTACAAAACAGCCGAATTTTGCTCTATGTGTGGTCCAAAGTTCTGTCCAATGCAAACTAAGGTTGACGCGGATGCTTTGAGCGAACTAGAGAAATTCCTAGAGAAATCTAGCGTACATTAAAAGATATTAGGGGGGTAGATTTTACTCCCTAATATTTATTTATTGCCAGCACTCAAAATGAATATCTTCTTAAGTTGGTAATCAATGCGCAGAATTGATGTTATAGCGATTTCTCTTGTACTTTTGGTAAGTGGTTGGGCTATTTATTGGCTATTTCAATCTGCTGGAATAGATAGCATTGATGCTGGGATCTTGAGCCAGGGCGTTTTAGTATTTGGGCTATTAATTTGGATTAGTACTTATTTGTACAGAGTAGCTACTCATAAAATGACTTATAACAAACAGCGTCAAATTTATGAAGAATCTGTACTTCAAGATCGCTTAGAGAAAATGAGCCCAGAAGAATTGGCCCAGTTGCAAGCGGAACTCGAAAAAGAAGAGAAAATATAGAGCTTAGCACCTAGCTCATCATGTCTTATGAACCACTACATCATAAGTATCGCCCACAAAAATTTGCAGATCTTGTGGGACAGACTGCCATAGCTACAACCTTAACCAATGCCCTCTTACATAAAAGAATTGCTCCTGCTTATTTACTGACCGGCCCAAGGGGAACTGGCAAAACCTCAAGTGCTCGAATATTGGCCAAATCACTCAATTGTTTAGCAAGTGCTGCTCCTACTCCTGATCCTTGTGGACATTGTGAAGTATGTATCTCAATCGCTAGGGGAACAGCATTAGATGTCATTGAGATTGATGCAGCTAGTAATACTGGCGTTGACAATATTCGAGAAATTATTGAGAGAGTTCAGCTAGCCCCTGTCCAAGCACGCTACAAGGTCTATGTAATAGATGAGTGTCATATGCTCTCTAGCGCTGCTTTTAATGCGCTACTTAAGACCTTAGAAGAACCACCAGAGGGAGTGGTTTTTGTTCTAGCTACTACAGATCCCCAGAGGGTCTTGCCGACTATCATTTCCCGTTGTCAAAGATTTGATTATCGCCGCATTCCTCTGCAGGATATGGTCCAACATCTAGCCAAAATTGCCGCTATAGAGAATATAAACATTGACAATAGTGCAATTAATCTAGTGGCCCAGCTCTCCAATGGTGGACTGCGTGATGCTGAAAGCCTATTGGATCAATTGAGCCTTCTTTCTGGCCCAGTCACAGTAGAAAGAGTATGGGATCTAGTTGGGGTAGTCTCGCAAGATGATCTCTTATTTTTGATTTCCTCCATTAGAAATCAGCAGTTAGAATCTGTTTTGGAAAAGTGCCGACAGTTATTAGATAGAGGACGTGAGCCTCTGATTGTGCTGCAAAATTTAGCTAATTTTTACTTGAGTCTTTTAATTGCCAAGAGCGCCCCAGATCGCGATGATCTAGTAGCATTGACGCCTAATACTTGGAATTTACTAAAACAGGAAGCCAAATTATGGAACCAGTTTGATATTCTCCAAGGCCAAAAGATGCTTAAAGAGTGCGAAGGACAATTAAAAAATACCCAACAGCCTCGATTGTGGTTAGAGATAACTCTTGTAGGTTTACTTAATCCTGCTGCTCAACCTTCAATTCAACCTTCGATCATTGTTAACCAGCCGACGACCATACAACCTATCCAAGAGAAAATCCCGCAACAGCAGACTAAATATACCGAAATTAAACCCGAAATTAAAGAAATCAAAAATGAGCTTCCAATAGATTTAACTCAAAATGATATCTGGCAAGAGGTTTTAAATAGTCTGAGCCCACCTACTACCCAATCTCTTGTGAGCCAGCAGTGCAATTTACTGCGCCTGGAGCAAGATTGCGCAGAGATAGCAGTCAGTTCAGAGCAGATCTACAAATATCACCAAAGTAAACTTAATACTCTAATTGCTGCTTTTGCCAAAGTCTGCAATAGACCTATCAAGGTCAACTTTCAAATCATTAGCAATAAAAAACCTGAAACTAAGCTCTCTGTAGTTAGAGAAACTCCTACTGCTATATCGCCTCCAAAGCAGGAAGAAAAACCACAGCCCCAAGTTTCAACCCCAGAGAATATTCAACCTCTAGCTGAACTGCCCAGTACAAAAAAAGCAGCTGAGACTATAGCCAAACTATTTGAAGGGGAGATTCTTTCTAATGATTCTTAGACAACTGTCTGATTTTAACCAGCGCTTCAACTTATCATAGACATAAGAGAATGATCACTTGCCAAATGATTGACAATGCTCTATACTCAACTACAAGAGATTGATCATTACCTATGATAGATGACTCTACCATAGATTTTAGTTGAGGGTTAGATTTTGATTCAGGCAACATTGCACCAATTGAAAGTATTTGAGACAACTGCACGTCATGGAAGTTTTACCAAGGCGGCTCAGGAGTTGCTCATTACTCAGCCATCGGTATCTACTCAAATCAGGCAATTAACTAAAGCAGTTGGTTTGCCATTGTTTGAACAAATTGGTAAGCGTCTTTACTTAACAGAGGCTGGCAGTGAACTATATGCAACCTGTCAGGGGATTTTTGAAAAGCTAGATAACTTTGAGATGAAAATTGCTAATTTTAAGGGAACTAAAGCCGGAAAGCTCAAGCTCTCTGTGGTGACTACAGCTAAATATTTCATTCCCCGAATGCTTGGAACTTTTTCTGCTAAACATCAGGGTATTGATATTTCTCTGCAAGTCAATAATCACGAGCAATTACAAAAGAGAATGCTAGAAAATCTAGACGATCTCTATATCTTATCTCATCTACCTAGCGAAATAGAACTAAATAACTATCCTTTTTTGGAAAATCCTCTTGTTGTCATAGCCCATAAGGATCATCCTTTAGTAGCTAGTAAGAATATTCCTATCAGCGCTCTTAACAATGAGCATTTCATTATGAGAGAGACTGGTTCAGGAACCCGGATGGCTGTTCAAGATCTATTTGTTCAGCATGATGTCAATGTACATGTGCGACTTGAACTAGGATCCAATGAAGCTATCAAACAGGCTGTTGCTGGAGGACTAGGTCTTTCGGTACTATCCAAACATACCTTGACCCCTTCTTGTGAAGATGTTGCAATTTTAGATGTTGAGCATTTTCCCATCCAATGTCGTTGGTATGTCGCTCATCTTGCTGGCAAGGAACTTTCAGTATTAGCCCAATCCTTCCTAGACTATCTTTTGCAACAAAATCCCCCCTTGGTTTTCCCTTTGACTTTAGTCAATTAAAAACTTTAAAATCAATTAAATCATCAGTACTATGACTTTGGTTAGCCTATCTCATA
>CAISPN010000117.1 GCA_903887375.1 uncultured cyanobacterium | reverse complement strand
CTAAGTCCTGTTTTAAAAGACTTTTAGAGATTATATATTTAAGTACTTTTTTTATTTAATACTAGGAGTAATTGCATATATTAAGTCTAATATAATATCAGGATATAAAAATCATTTACTAGAGAAACTTGACAAATAGCTTTGGTGCATGGTTCAATTTTTCAGTAATAGGTAAAGATCCCAAATAATTATGCAACCTAGCTTGTTGACGCTAGATTTTGATGGTGTGCTCTGTAATGGGCTAAAAGAGTATTTTCAAACTGCCAAGCAGGCCTATCAGCAGATATGGCCAAGTGATCACGATTTAGCCCAATATGCTGAATCTTTCTATAGATTGCGTCCAATTGTTGAACACGGCTGGGAAATGCCTTTAATAATCCGCGCCATGCTCTTAGACCATACACAAGAGCAGATTTTAACCAACTGGCCTAACTTAGTTCAAACTCTACTAAAACAAGAAAATATTCAGCCCACTACAATAATCCAGCAGATAGATAGAGCAAGAGATGTTCAAATTGCTGAAGATTTTCCCAAATGGTTATCTCTGCAGGAGTTTTATCCGGGTGTCATTGAGAAGTTAAGGCAGATTCAAGAGCAAGGACTGCCAATTTACATCATCACTACCAAAGAAGGACGTTTTGCCCGCAAACTTCTAGAAAGAGCGGATATTTTTTTACCTGCCGGGCATATTATCGGTAAAGAGGTTAAACAGCCTAAAGCCCAGACTCTCTTGGATTTAAGCAAATCTACAGGCATCACCTTTGAAAAAATTTGGTTTGTTGAAGATCGCCTAGAAACATTACAGTTGGTGCAAAAGCAGGAGCAACTAAAAGGGATTGGCCTTTTTTTAGCCGACTGGGGTTACAATTTGGCTAAAAGCAGACAAGAAGCTCAAAATGACCAACAGATCAATCTGTTATCATTAGAACAATTTCAAGCTTCCTTTGGAGAATGGCCAAATAAAGATGTTAGATTTAGCCAAACTAGCAGTTAAAATCCCAGGGGTCAGTGAGCATTTTCACCAAGAAGCCAAAGCCAGCCGTCAAAGAATTGAACAGGCCCAGCTAATTCTTGAAAAAACTTTATTAGCCCAGCAAGAGATAATCCAAAAGCAAAAAGAGTATGAAAATTATCTCAATTTTGCCAGTGCTACTCCTTTAGAGCCTTTAAATACCTGCTTCCAAATTCCGCCAGCTCCTTTAAGCCATAGTGTATTTGCTACTGATGGTTCACAAATTGCACCTTCACATCATGAAATAGCTTACTGCTATCTTTTGAATATCGGTAGAGTGATGTTGCACTATCAGCAGAATTTACACCCTTTACTCGATAGCATTCCAGAGATTTATTACAAGCCAGAAGATATCTATATAGCCAGACAGTGGGGAATCAGGACTGAAGATTGGATGGGCTATCAAAGAAGTGTACTGGAAATAGAGATGCTCTCAGAAATGGCCTGTCGTTGGGTGCGCCCACCTGGAGCCCATAGCGATCCCAATCTAGCTATGGTAGATGGCTCGTTGATCTATTGGTTTTTAGATGGTCTCTGTAGCGAAGCAAGAGATAGAATTCTTTTACCGATTTTGAGCTATTGGGAAGATTTAAGGCAGAATAAGATTCCTTTTCTAGGGTATATCAGCGCTTCACGCAGCATAGAAGCAATCAATTTTTTACGCTTTACCCAATGCCCTCATCCTCACCCTAATTGCCAGGCCTATTGTGGCTCTCCTTTGGAAAAGTCTCCCTGTCAGGGCATTGATCCACTGCGTGATGCCACGCTTTGGCAATATCTTTTACAACCTGGAACTCGCAGTTGTCTATGGAAAAGCAGATTAAAAATACTAGATCTCTATGATGAGGCTCATCGTATTTACTTTTGTTATCTCAATGTCGGCAGCGAAATTGCCCGAGTGGAGTTTCCAGCTTGGGTTGCTGAAGATTCCGAGCTTTTAGAGCGCTCTTTAAGTATATTGCTAAGCCAGGTTGATAAAGGTTTTGGTTATCCGATTGCTCTAGCTGAATCACACAATCAAGCGGTGATTCGCTCTGGTGATCGCTATAGTTTTTTTAATCTGCTTGAGGAGCAATTAATCTCCACAGGGCTCAACAATGTTGGTACATCTTACAAGGAAGCCAGAAAAAGAAGAAGTATTGCCTAAATTACTCAAGCCGATAGTCACGGGTGAATTTTTCTCGAGTCATGGGCTGATCTACTATCAATCCATCTCCTTGGCCTAAAAGTGTCAAGGGTTCTCCTTCAACTTTGATCCAGACCTTGGCATCTTTATCTTGGTTAGTTGCAGTATAGACAACCTGGGCCAGCCGGCCAATCAGAGAGCTAGGTCCGCCACTTTTATCAAATTCTTTGGATAGATTGAGATGAATGCCATCTTTGTCGATCATAGAATCGAGTAATCTGGTGCCAGCTGGAATTTGGGTACTATTAAGATTTTGGCTAGCTAATAATTGCTTAAAAGATTGCTGAAGTTTACTGTTTTGGTCATCAGACTTGTTGATCGTAACTGCAGAAGAAACCAGCTCGGCTTTATTTTGGTTGATGTTAACCAAATATATTTCAACCTTTTGTTGGATCTCTTGGGCTGAACTGCTTAAAGAGGACTTTGGAGTTGTATTAGGTGAGATTTGAGGGCTGCGTGGACTATTAAAAGCTAGCCAGGCGGTCAAACCCCCTGCCAGGAGAATAAACAAAAAAGCTAATTTACCCACCAGAGAAAGAGAACGATTATTATCAGAATTCATAATATTTATTTAAAATTTGCTTCAAACTATGTGCTAAGAGGATTTAATCGGACAAAAAAAGCTAAGCGTAATAGGCCATCTTCTAATTTCAATTGTAGAACTCTGGCGGTGATTCCATTTTTTTCTAAGCGAGTAAGATCAAGTTGGGGATTGAGACCATCTACAACATTTTTTAGTAACTTTGCAGAAAGCTTTCTGCCATTGAGAGAGCCTACCGGTTCAACCAGTTGGAGAGTATGTCCCCCGATGATTTTCAATTTACTCTCTAAGGTTAAATTCCAAAGCCTGCCATCTTCTATTTGTTTTAATTGGAGATTGAGAGAGATTTTATTGTCTGCCAAAAATTTACTATTTATTTGGACAATAGCAAACTGCTTGGTTATTTCCTTGGGTAAAAGTTGCTCTATTTTGTTTTTAATTTTGGCAGAAGCTAAAGCCTTGTTGAGATCGCTTTGTTTGAGTTCTATTCTCAGAGCACCTTGGAGGCTATGGCGAAGAGATTGGCGCAGATTTCCAGCTCTCAAAGTGCCAAGATCTATATCTACAGGATCGCTCTCTAGCTCTAGCACATCTAGGCGAATATCCTCAATTGGCTCAATTCCCCTTGTAGCAATGCGCAGATGATCTAGATGCCCTGAAATAATTGCATAGCTTGGCTTATTGTCAATGCGCAGCGCTATTTTTTCAGCTGAGTGAATATTGGAGCAGATGTAATTACTCAAGACCCCCTCTAATAAAACTCCAGCTGGGGCAATTACTGCAAAGAGACCAGCTAGAACAATTGTCAAGATCTCCATAGACTTTAGCTAGATTTGCAGATAAGTTTCAACTATTTTCAGAATTCTACTTGAGGCTTGACCATCTCCAAAAGGATTTATAGCATTGGACATAGCTTGATAGATATTCACATCGTTTAAAAGTAGTGAAGTGTTCTCAAATATAGTATCTGGATTGGTGCCAATCAATTTAGCCGTGCCAGCTTGGATAGCTTCAGGCCTTTCTGTAGTTTCCCTGAGAACTAGAACCGGCTTGCCCAGGCTAGGGGCTTCTTCCTGGAGTCCACCTGAATCTGTCAGCAGAAGATAACAGCCCTTGATAGCTCCAACCAACTCTTGATAATCCAGCGGTTCAGTGAGAAAGACGCGGGGATGTCCCCCAAGAGCATTTTCAATTGGTTCTCTGACTGTAGGATTGCGGTGCATTGGCAGAAGAATAGCTATATCTTCAAATTGATCAAGCAATTTGGTAAAACCATTTAAAATATCTTGCAAAGGAGAGCCCCAATTCTCTCTTCTATGGACAGTGGCCAACAATACCCGAAATTTTTGCCAATCTAATCCATTGATATTACAAGAGGGATTCTTTTGAGCCACAGTCAATAGGGCATCAATTACTGTATTACCAGTCTGGTGGATTTGGCCAGTCACTGCTGAATTTTGCAAATTTTGAAGAGCCAATTGAGTAGGTGCAAAATGCAACTGGGTAATTTGCGAGAGCAAACGGCGGTTTGCCTCTTCTGGATAAGGATTATAAATGTGATCGGTTCTAAGGCCGGCCTCGACATGACCTAGGGGTATTTTTTGATAGAAGGCAGCAAGCCCGGCGGCAAAGGCGGTAGTTGTATCACCTTGAACTATGACAAGATCTGGTCTTTCTTGCTCTAGGAGATGCTCCAAACCTTGCAAGGTTTTACAAGTGATATCGCTTAGGGTTTGTTTGGACTGCATGATCTTGAGATCTTGATCAGCTTTGATATTAAATAGCTGCATCACTTGATCGACCATCTCTCGATGCTGCCCAGTTAGAATTACAGATGTTTTAAATTTGGAAGATTGCTGAAATTTTTCAATAACTGGAGCTAGCTTGATTGCCTCTGGGCGAGTTCCTAGAATAATATAAATTGACTTTTTCTCGTTGCTCATGGCCTTACAAGGGGTAAAAAAGCATTAATCAAGTTCTCATTACCAGCGCTTAGGCAGGGAAAGGAACGATCACCATAATTGCGGCCAATCTGCAGCGGAAAAGTATCTCCATCATCGAGTGTTTGAAAAACCCCCCCAGCAGCCAAGAGAATAACCCAAGCTGCTGCTACATCCCAAACCTTGGGAGTTGCCTCTACTCCTCCTAAAGAAGCCCCAGAGGCAACTAAAATTACATTGTAGCTAGCTACTCCCATCAAACGAAGTTTGCAAGGAAAAGGCTTAGTCATAATATGAGTACTGCGCGCGCAAAGATTGAAAAGATGATTATAGCTAGGAGAATCTGAGCTAGTTTTAATGGGTTTGCCATTGCAATATGCCCCCTGCTGGGGTCCTTCTAGATCCGAGTCACCATAAAAATAGCCATGATAGGCAGTATCAAACATTGGGAAATAAACATAACCAAATACTGGCGTTCCTCTATAGACAAGTCCCAAGGAAATTCCCCAAATTGGGATACCCCTAGTGAAGTTAGTAGTACCATCAATTGGATCTACAATCCAACACCATTCATTGGCCGGAAAAACATGTTCAGTCTCTTCGGTTAAAACTCCATGATCGGGAAACCACTGTTCAATTGCCTCTCTAATCGCTTGATCAGCCATACGATCTGATTGGGTGATCAGCGTTCCATCAGCTTTGCGAGTTGCACTAACTTGGCCAAAGTCCTTGATCAAGAAACTACTAACTTGCCTGGTCGTCTGCTCACAAAAATCAAGCACCTTTTCCCAAAATTCATTCATGGAACTATTCCTCCATCCCACAGACACTCTGTAGTGTAGCAACAAAATTAGGGTAAGAGATAGTAGCAGCTTCAACCCCTTTAATAGTAGTAGTTTTTTGGGCAGCTAGCGAGGCTATAGCCAAACTCATAGCAATGCGATGATCATTACAGCTCTCTACTGTTGTCCCTACTAGAGAGCTTGTACCGGTAATCTCTAGACCATCTGGTAGTTCTGTGATCTTAGCTCCCATTTTTGTTAATTCTCTAGCTATCACCGCAAGGCGATCACTTTCTTTTACCCTCAGTTCTGCAGCATCTTTGATCACAGTGATGCCTTGGGCAAAGACGGCAG
Source organism: uncultured cyanobacterium (assembly GCA_903887375.1). Classification (GTDB taxonomy): domain Bacteria; phylum Cyanobacteriota; class Cyanobacteriia; order Cyanobacteriales; family Microcystaceae; genus CAISPN01. The sequence goes on along the minus strand of CAISPN010000117.1, from coordinate 16,617 downwards.
CAACAGCCAAAATAGGTATCTCATCGATCAAACGGGGAATAATTGCCCCAGAAATTTCACAACCTTTTAGCTTACTGAACTTTACAAGAATATCTGCTACAGGCTCTCCTGTGACAATGCGCTCATTTTCTAGGCTTAAATCGGCGCCCATTAGCTGGAGAATTTCCAGAATACCTGTTCTGGTAGGATTGATTCCTACATTTTCAATCAGTAGCTCAGAACCCTCAACTATAGAGGCAGCAACAAGCCAAAAAGCCGCTGAGCTGATATCTCCTGGAACAACTACTCTTTGCCCAACCAAAGAGGCTGGACCAATTACAGTAGCCCTATTATCTGTTGGATCTGTTTCGATTTTTGCACCAAAAGCTTCTAGCATTCTTTCAGAGTGATCTCTAGAAAGAGCAGGCTCAATGACAGTTGTTCTTCCTTCAATCCCCAATCCAGCTAAAAGCAGACATGATTTTACCTGAGCAGAGGCAATAGGTGAGTGATATTCTAATGGTTGTAACTGTGATCCTTTTATTGCCAAAGGAGCTAAGGTATTGTTTTTTCTGGCCCAGATTGCAGCTCCCATCTGCTCAAGCGGTCTAATCACACGCGACATCGGGCGAGAGCGCAGCGAGCTATCGCCAGTGATAGTAAAAAATTTACCTTTTTGAGCAGCTAGAATCCCCAAAATCAGCCGCATAGTTGTACCTGAATTGCCTGCATTGAGAACATCTTGCGGCTCTTGCAAATTTTCTAGGCCAATTCCTTCAACAACTACTTTGTCTGAATTGAGAGGAGATATTTTGACTCCCATAGCCTCAAAACAACTAGCTGTGCTGAGGGGATCTTCGCCCAAAAGTAATCCTTCAATGGTAGTCTGTCCCTTGGAAATAGAGCCTAGAATCAAGGCGCGATGAGAAATTGACTTATCGCCTGGAACGCGAATCTTCCCCTTAAGGGCTACTTGTTCTGGTTCGATAATTAAATTTTGCCCGTCTGCAGCGCTAGTTAGGGTTATAGACATATATATTTGATAGCAGAATAACTCTAGATTCTATCATAGGGACTCACACCACCAAGGTAGGGTAGAACGTACCTTTACAACCTAGAAAATAAAGTGTAAAAATATACATAATCCGGAATTAACAGTTTGCAACCAAGGGGCCGTGATTTCTGAAGTGTTAGACTATCTTATTACTGATTTTAAGATCATCTTCGAGCGTGACCCGGCAGCTAGAGGAACATTAGAGGTACTCTTTTGTTATCCGGGCTTTCAGGCTTTATTGTTCTATAGAATTGCCCATTTTCTCGATTGCTCTTTGAATATTCCCTTTCTGCCTCGCTTTATTTCCCATATGGCTAGGTTTCTAACTGGTATTGAAATTCACCCCAAAGCTTGCATTGGTCAGGGAGTCTTTATAGATCACGGCATGGGAGTCGTAATTGGTGAGACCGCTGTAGTGGGTGATTATAGTTTGATCTATCAGGGAGTGACCTTGGGTGGTACTGGCAAAGAATCGGGCAAAAGACATCCTAGCTTGGGCAAAAATGTCGTTGTAGGCGCTGGGGCTAAGGTTTTAGGTAATATCACAATCGGAGATAATGTCAGAATTGGGGCAGGTTCAGTGGTCTTGCGCGATGTTCCATCTGATTGTACTGTAGTTGGTGTACCCGGGAGAATTGTCTATCGCTCTGGAGTAAAAGTCGAAAATTCTCTAGAACATGCAGATTTACCAGATTCTCAGGCCACTGTAATCAGAATATTATTAGATCGCATTGATTCGCTTGAGCAGCAATTAGATTTTCTTCGTCAAGAAACCTTTCTCAAAAGAGAAGATATATTGCTAGAGATGGAAAATAAGCCAATTTGTTGCAAACTTGTAGATAAAGAGATCCAAGAATTTTTAGAAGGTAGTTTTTGTAAAGATGAGTCTCGAGCCTGAGGTAATTGGCGTAGACATAGGTGGAACCTCCATAAAGCTGGGCCGCTTTAATATTCATGGAAAATGTGCCCAGGCTATAAATGTACCTACACCCACTCCGGCTAGCCCCGAGTTGGTGGTTGATGCCCTGGTCCAAGCAATAGATATTATAAATCCGCAAAAAACTTGCCTTGCCTTGGGAATAGGCGTACCGGGAGTAGTAGATAGTTCAGGACGTATTGCCAAAGTAGCAATTAATCTATCTGGCTGGTTGAATGTACCTTTAGCTCAACAAATTGAATCAGCAACTGGCCTTGCTACTACTTTGGCCAATGATGCCAACTGCGCTGGTGTTGGAGAAGCTTGGCTGGGAGCAGGGCTCCATTACCAAGATATGATTCTCTTAACTCTAGGCACCGGAGTAGGTGGGGCAATAATCCTAGGGGAGAAATTATTTACCGGACATCTAGGGGCTGCTGGAGAATTGGGTCTAATTATGTATGACCCTGATGGTCCTATCTGTAACAGCGGCAACAAGGGCTCTCTAGAGCAGCATCTTTCTATAGCTGCTATCAAGAGAATGACTGGCAAGGAACCTGAGCAAATGGGTATATTAGCCCAAGCTGGAGATTTGGTCGCTCTGGATTTTTGGCGCGAATATGGCAGAATCTTGGGTACTGGATTAACCAGTTTTATCTACACCCTTACTCCTGAGGTAATTATCATTGGCGGTGGTGTTGGGGCTAGTGCGGATTTCTTTTTGCCTTCTGCCTTACAAGAAATAGAAAAAAGAGTTCTGCCCCCTTCGCGTGAAGGATTCAAACTGCTCAAGGCAGAATTAGGAAACCAAGCAGGTATGGTCGGTGCTGCCAAGTTGGCTTGGGAATTAGTTAAAAACTAGTATTTTTTTTCTTAATTTTTAATTTTTAAGAGAAATAATTAAAATATTGCGGCCTAGGTGTAAATACCTAGGCTTGGTTGTTTAGTATAAAAAAATTATAAATAGGTTTATATGCTAAAACGAGAGGCCATGTCTCAATGATTAAAAAATATTAACTATCAAATCAGGAATAATCATCTTGCGTTGTCTTGTCAAAGGTGCCATCGTTCTCTATGCTGGTTGTAGGGCGTTAATTGAAGATTGAACGTAAGATGAGAAGACTTGAGATAAAGAGTCCCTCTTATGAGAGAATCTAGAGGTAACAATCTAAAAAAATCATAATCTGTCAAACCAACAAATCCAGTAAAAAAATATCTTGGTGTTAGTTTTGGTTTGGTTTAGAAATATCAAAGAGGAAATTAAAAAAGATGTCAATTGCCGTAGGAATGATCGAAACACTAGGTTTCCCCGCTGTAGTGGAAGCAGCTGATGCAATGGTCAAAGCAGCTCGTGTCACTTTAGTTGGCTATGAGAAAATCGGTAGCGGCAGGGTAACGGTAATTGTACGCGGTGATGTTTCTGAAGTTCAAGCTTCAGTTTCAGCCGGAACCGAAGCTGTAAACCGAGTACATGGAGGAGAAGTTCTCTCAACTCACATCATCGCTCGTCCTCACGAAAACCTCGAATACGTACTACCTATTCGCTACACCGAAGAAGTTGAACAGTTCAGAACTTATTAAACCGAATTAAACTATCATCCCCAAAAGTTGGAGTACTAAATATAATGTCAATTGCCGTAGGAATGATTGAAACCTTAGGGTTCCCCGCTGTAGTAGAAGCGGCTGATGCGATGGTTAAGGCAGCTCGTGTCACTTTGGTTGGCTATGAGAAAATCGGTAGCGGCAGGGTAACAGTGATTGTACGCGGTGATGTTTCTGAAGTTCAAGCTTCAGTTTCAGCCGGAATCGAAAATGTTAAAAGAGTTAACGGTGGAAAGGTTCTTTCTGATCACATCATTGCTCGTCCTAACGAAAACCTCGAATACGTACTACCTATTCGCTATACAGAAGCGGTTGAGCAGTTTCGTGAAAGCGTCAATCCTCAGCCATTAAGAAGAGTGTAAGCAGCGATAATGCAAATTGCTAAGGTTCGGGGGACTGTTGTCAGCACCCATAAAACTCGCTCGATGACCGGAATAAAGCTTCTTTTGCTGCAGTTTATAGACGTAGAAGGAAAGCTCACTACTGGCTATGAGGTGGCAGCTGATTTAGTCGGAGCAGGGGTTGGGGAATGGGTGTTGGTTTCCAAAGGAAGCGCAGCCAGAATAGAACAGGGTAGCCAAGAGCGTCCCCTGGATGCCTTAGTCGTAGGTATCATTGATACCGTCTCTGTTGATAACAATTCCCTGTATAGCAAGAAAAACAACGAACGTACTTAAAGCAACATAATACTAGTTTGAGGAATTAAGAAAAATGGCAGTCAAAGAGGCTGCAGGTAACCTTTCCAACAAAGCCAAGATCGACAAAACTGCAGCGATCCACTCTTTGTGTGATCTAATTGGTGATGTTGAAATAGGTGCTCATGCCATTTTAGGTGCAGGAAGTTCTATAAGAGTTGAGGAAGGGGGACGCTCTGCAGTCGGACAAGATGTCATCATTCAAGATGGTGTATTAGTTCATGGGCGCAGTACTGGCAAAGTTCTAGGTGACGACGGACAGGATTATTCTATTTGGATTGGCAGGCAAGCCACTCTATCCCATATGGCGCTGGTTCATGGACCAGTTTACTTAGGTGATGAGTGCTTTGTAGGGTTTCGCTCTACCCTGTTTAACACCAGAGTCGGTAATGGGAGCATCATCATGATGCACGCACTTGTCCAAGATGTGGAGATTCCACCTGGCAAGTACGTTGCCTCTGGCTCGATCATCACCAGCCAAACCCAGGCCGATACATTGCCTGATGTGCAACCCAAAGATTTCCTTCTTGTCAATCAAATTAGGGAATTAGCAGAAAAAGAGACTGGTATCGAATTAGGAGAAACAAATTTCTCCGCCAACACTAAAGAAAATCAATATACAAATTTGGTGAACAGTATGGGTATTACAGCAGAGCTTAAAGAACAAGTGCGCTCGCTTCTCAATCAAGGCTACGATATTGGAGTTGAACACGCTGATAAAAGACGTTTTAAAACCAATTCGTGGCAAAGTTTTGGAACTATTAGCGCTAATCGTATTGAACAAGTTCTCCAGACATTAGATGGCTATCTATCGGAATATCCTGGTGAATATATCAGATTAATCGGCATTGATAAAAAGGCTAAAAAAAGAGCATTTGAAGCAATTGTGCAACGCCCTGATGGTCAAAGCGGTCCAACAACTGCTACTGTCAAAAGCAATGGCTCATCAGCTTCTTCTAGAGCATCTTCTGTAGCCTCAACAGTTGACAGCAGTGTAGCTTCTCATGTTCGCTCACTTCTAGCCCAAGGACATAAGATTTCAGCTGAGTATGCTAATGCCAGACGCTTTAAAACTGGCTCTTGGCAAAGTGCAGGGGTTATCGATTCCAAAAGAGAAGGAGAGATAATCGCCAAATTCAACTCCATTTTGGCTGAACATCAAGGAGAATATGTTCGCCTCATTGGGATAGATTCTCATGCCAAGCGCCGCGTTCTTGAATTGATTGTCCAAAGACCTGGTGAGAATGGATCTACCAATAGTGGTAGTAGCAATGCAGAAAATAGAAGAAGTTCTTTTACCAGTGGATTAGGAACTTTGGGAGCAGACATAATTCAGAAGGTACGCTCTTTACTGCAGCAGGGCTACAAAATTGGAACTGAGCATGCAGACAAGCGCCGCTTTAAAACTGGTTCTTGGGTGAGCTGTTCTCCTATCGAATCGGGCAATGAATCCGAAGTGCTGCGGGCTCTCAATGATTGTCTAATAGAGCATCAAGGGGAATATATCCGCTTACTTGGCATTGATACCAAAGCTAAACGTCGAGTTCTAGAAACTGTAATCGCCAGACCTTCTGATGGAGCGCCAGCTTCTCCAAGAACAGAAAATCAATCATCTGCCCCAGCATCCTATAGCAGTTCCTATAGCAGTAATGGCGCTAGTTCTAGTGGCTCTCTAGATAGCCAAACTCTATCCCAAGTAAAATCTCTGCTGCAACAGGGCTACAAAATAGGCACTGAACATGCTGACAAGAGACGATTTAAAACCGGCTCTTGGAGTAGTTGCGCTCCTGTAGATTCGACTAGAGAAGCTGATGTACTTTCATTTCTCTCTAAGTGTATAGCTGAGCACCAGGGAGAATATGTGCGGCTGATTGGCATTGATACGAAAGCAAAACGTCGTGTCTTAGAGTCAATCATCCAGCGTCCTTGATAGTCTCTTAAGGACTTGGAACTATGACTGTCCCACCAATTTCTATCAGACAAATAACGCATTCGGATGTATATATTTCTGGCGATGTAGTGATCGAAGAAGGGGCAGCCATAGCACCAGGAGTTATTCTGCGTGCTGCACCCGAAAGCAAGATCATAATTAGATCAGCGGCTTGCTTAGGGATGGGGACTATAGTAAATGCTTTTGGGGGAACTATAGAAATTGGCAAGAGCTCCATTTTGGGAGCTAGTGTGCTCATTGTTGGCAAGGGGACTATCGGCGCTAATGTCTGTATTGGTCCGGCCACAACGGTTTTTAATAGTTCCATAGATCCCTCAAGTGTGATCTTGGCAGGATCCCTAATTGGTGAATTGATAGTAGCAGCCCCTGCTCAAGAGCCGAATCAAAGCGAAAGTGTAGTTGTTGAGCAGGAGATAGAGAACCTCTCAACAGTAGAACAAGCCAAATCTTCTGTAGTTGGACAGGTTTATATTAATCAGCTCTTACTAACTCTTTTTCCGGGAAGGCAATCTCCCCCTAAAACTCAAGATTCTTAACGAGAGAATTTGCTCTTTTTTGGCTTTTTTGTTGCTAGATAAAAGCAATCTCACTTTTTTTTACAAAAAATCAGATGTTGTGTTTTGTAAAAATAAATTAACGTTTTTTAAGAAGCCCAAGTTATTATCTAGCAATGATTAGAAAAATTAATATGGGTAGACAGAAAATACAATAAAAAAGATGAGAATCTAACACAAAAAATTAAAAAAAAGACACATTCATGTTAAGATTGTGCTATGAGGTCACAGGTAGTCAAAAAGAATTGCTTCTTATAGACGTCTAGGCAAAGGCCAAAAAATATTGCCCTGAGCCAGTGAAAGTTTACAAAAATATATGGAGGACTTGATCGATGGTACAAACCCAATCTTCCGGCTTCAAGGCTGGTGTGCAGGATTACCGCTTAACTTACTATACCCCAGACTATACCCCTAAAGATACTGACATACTAGCTTGTTTCCGGGTAACTGCCCAGCCTGGAGTACCTCCAGAAGAAGCAGCAGCAGCTGTAGCCGCTGAATCTTCAACTGGTACTTGGACAACAGTTTGGACAGATCTCCTAACCGATCTAGATCGCTATAAAGGTCGTTGTTATGATATTGAGTCCATTCCCGGTGAAGACAATCAATTCTTCTGTTTTATTGCCTATCCTTTAGATCTATTTGAAGAAGGCTCAGTAACTAACCTGTTGACTTCCTTGGTTGGTAACGTTTTTGGTTTTAAAGCTCTTAGAGCTCTGCGCTTGGAAGACTTGCGTATACCTGTAGCTTACATGAAAACCTTCCAAGGTCCTCCTCATGGTATTACAGTTGAACGTGACAAACTCAACAAATATGGTCGTCCCTTACTAGGTTGTACAATTAAGCCTAAATTGGGTCTTTCAGCCAAAAACTACGGACGTGCAGTTTATGAATGTCTACGCGGTGGTTTAGATTTCACCAAAGATGATGAAAATATCAACTCACAACCATTCATGCGCTGGCGTGATCGCTTCCTCTTTGTTCAAGAAGCAATTGAGAAAGCTCAAGCTGAAACCAACGAGGTTAAAGGACATTACCTCAACGTAACCGCTGGTACATGTGAAGAAATGATGACCAGGGCGCAGTTTGCCAAGGAGATCAAAACTCCTATCATCATGCATGACTTCATAACTGGTGGTTTTACTGCTAATACCAGTTTGGCTAAGTACTGTCGTGAGAATGGACTACTTCTCCACATCCACCGTGCGATGCACGCTGTAATCGACCGTCAGAAAAACCATGGTATTCACTTCCGTGTTCTGGCTAAATGTTTACGTATGTCTGGTGGTGACCACCTTCACTCTGGTACCGTTGTAGGTAAATTAGAAGGTGAGCGCGGAATCACTATGGGCTTTGTTGACTTGATGCGTGAAGACTATGTGGAAGAAGATCGCTCACGCGGTATTTTCTTTACCCAAGACTATGCATCCTTACCTGGCACTATGCCTGTTGCCTCTGGTGGTATCCACGTATGGCACATGCCAGCCTTGGTAGAAATCTTCGGTGATGATTCTTGTCTACAATTTGGTGGCGGTACTCTAGGACACCCATGGGGTAATGCTCCTGGTGCAACTGCTAACCGTGTTGCTCTTGAAGCTTGTCTTCAAGCTCGTAACGAAGGACGTTCTCTAGCCCGCGAAGGTAATGATGTTCTGCGTGAAGCTGGTCGCTGGTCTCCAGAGTTGGCCGCTGCTCTTGATCTTTGGAAAGAGATCAAGTTCGAGTTCGAGGCTATGGATACTCTCTAAAACAAAAAGTTGTCGGTGGCTCTCTGTCACTGACAACCAATCCCCGTGGGGATATGTAGGTAAAGTTTGATGTATCCAAAAAAAGTTGCTGAAGATAGCGCCAAGGTTCTGCGTAGTTATCTGACCTATCAAGCTGTCAAGTTGATCGTTGAGCAATTAACGGAGACTAACCCTCCTCAAGCCTTCTGGTTGACTAACTATACCTCCAATCAGAATATCCAAGATGGCGAAGCCTATCTAGATGGTTTGATGGATGAGAACAAAGAGTTAGTGCTGAGGATTTTGACAGTTCGACAAGATCTGGCAGACAATATACTTGATCTTTTGCCTGAAATGGTTAAAGCAATTATAGTGCAAGCCAATATAGATCATCGTCGACGACTTTTAGAGCGTCTCACCGCATCCCCCAAACCCAATGATTCACCCGAACAATAACACTAAGTCAAGGACATACTATCGATGAAAACTTTACCTAAAGAGCGCCGTTACGAAACCCTTTCCTACCTGCCACCTCTAACAGATCAGCAAATCGTCAAACAGATCCAATATCTATTTGATCAAGGTTATATTCCTGCTGTTGAATTCCAAGAAAACCCCAATCCAGCTGATCACTACTGGACATTGTGGAAGCTTCCTCTTTTCAAATCCACCTCACCTCAAGAAGTACTATCTGAAGTGCGTGAATGTCGTTCAGAGTATTCTGCTAGCTATATCCGCGTTATCGGTTTTGACAATATTAAACAATGCCAAACCATGAGTTTTATTGTCCACAAACCTGGCGCTACTACTGCTAACCGTTACTAAATTTTCTCAAATTTACTAAAAACTTCTCTAATATAGATTTAGAGAAGTTTTTTTATGCAACACACAATAGTATGCTTTACCTAGTAGACAATAAAAAAAAGCGTGTAATAGGATTCTATGAATCGCCCAAGGACTTAAAAAGGGGTATGGATCTTTTATCTACAGCAGAGCAACTACCTAGTGATTATCATATTGCTACTGAAGAGCCCGAATGCTTTACCAACGTCACCTTGGAAAAAATGCCCCCAAGAACAAGATTTACCAACAGCAACTCTCCTGAGATTCCCAAAAATCCACCTCTGATTAAGAAAAAAAGTAACGGATCAGAGCCGAGTAGTTGAAATGTACAATGATTTTAATCGTCAAAGTTGCAAGTCTCGGCAAAATTCATAAAAACTTAATTATTGTTACGGTCGCATGGTATTATGGCTTGTGAATCTGGTTAATGTTTAGCAACACGTTAAGCTTTCAAACCAAATCATGATTAGTAATTAGCTTCTAAAATTGTCGATTGTGACTTCAACCTCCACTCTTGTGCCTGAGACAAAAGCTTCTAACTCTATGGAAGACTACTATAAGCTGCAACAATTGCTCTTGAAGTATAGCTTGCTACTAATGGTCTTGTTGTTTCCTTTGGTTTGTTTTTTTTACTCGGTCAATATTGCTTTTAACTATCTTTTAGGTGCCTCTGTCGGTATCTTGTATTTGAGAATACTGTTTAAGGATGTAGAAAAGATTGGAGTAGGCAAAGGTAGAGTCGGATCAAAAGGACTTTTGATTTTTTCTGGACTGATTATTGTCGCTTGCCGTTGGCAGCATTTACATGTTATTCCCGTATTTCTGGGATTTCTGACTTATAAAGCAGCAATTATGATCTATATGTTCAAGAGCTTAATGCCTCAAAGCCAAAGCTGAGAAGATCAAATTTGTAATGCCGAATACTATAAAAAATGGGTAGACAATGTTGGACAATTTGACAATCTTAAACTCTTTCCCCCTGATTGGGGCTCTTGAGGTAGGCAAACACTGGTACTGGGAGATCGGTAACCTCAGACTACATGGTCAAGTTTTAGTAACCTCTTGGTTTGTCATTGGTCTTTTGTTAATTGCTTCTATAGCTGCTACCCGAAATATCCAAAGGGTTCCTAATGGAATTCAGAACTTCATGGAATATGCTCTCGATTTTCTGCGTGATTTAGCCAGAAATCAACTAGGAGAGAAAGACTATCGTCAGTGGTTACCCTTTATCGGTACACTATTTCTCTTTATTTTTGTCTCCAATTGGGCAGGGGCCTTGATTCCTTGGAAAGTTTTTGAAATTCCTGAAGGAGAATTAGCAGCTCCTACTAATGATATCAATACTACTGTGGCACTAGCTTTGCTCACTTCTTTAGCATATTTCTATGCAGGAATCAGCAAGAAAGGACTGAGCTACTTTGCTCATTACGTAGAGCCAATTCCATTTCTTTTGCCAATTAAGATTCTAGAAGATTTTACCAAGCCACTCTCGCTAAGCTTCCGACTCTTTGGAAATATCTTAGCTGATGAATTGGTAGTTGGCGTTCTTGTTTTTCTAGTGCCTCTTTTGGTTCCACTTCCTCTAATGGCCTTAGGTCTTTTTACAAGTGCAATACAAGCTCTAGTTTTTGCGACCTTAGCAGGCGCCTACATACATGAAGCAATAGAAGGACACGAAGAAGAACACCATTAACTGTTAGTGTTTTTGCTTGTACGGCTCACTCGGTCGGAATATACGCCTGTGGACTTGGAAGAGACTGTCATAACCCCAACAACAGAATTTTCTTAGATTGAATCAGGAAATAGACCTAAATATCTAAATATTAGGAATAAAGAGACTAGTTTAGAGAGCTTGGGGAGAAATTAAATTAAGAAAAAAAGGAAAAAAAACATGAATCCAATGATTGCCTCCACCTCCGTTATTGCCGCTGCCCTTGCTATTGGTTTAGCTACCATTGGACCTGGAATTGGTCAAGGTAATGCTTCAGCTGAAGCAGTAGCCGGTATTGCTCGCCAACCTGAAGCAGAAGGCAAAATCCGTGGAACACTACTTCTGACTCTAGCGTTCATGGAATCTTTAACCATCTACGGCCTGGTCATTGCTCTAGTACTATTGTTTGCAAACCCCTTTGCTTAATAGTTTAGTTGAATTTTTTTATGGTGGAACTAGATTCTTATCTTGGAAAAGATAGGATCTGTTCTACCCGAATCTAAGAAAAAAATTATCGCTAGAATCTGCAAAGAAAATGTTTGATTTTGATGCTACCTTACCAATAATAGCTGTGCAGTTCCTCGTACTGATGGCGCTGCTCAATGCACTGTTTTTTAAGCCACTCAATCGAGTAATCGATGATAGAGAAAACTATATCAGTAGCAATGAAACCGAAGCTAGAGAAAGACTAGCTAAGGCAGAGAGCCTGACCAAAGAATATGAACTGCAGCTGACCAATTCGCGCAAACAGTACCAACAAGTCATTGCCCAAGCCCAAGCTGAGGCCAAAAAACTTTCTGATAGTAAGATAGCCCAAGCCGTCAAAGAAGCTCAAGCAAAAAAAGAATCTGCCTATCAGGAAATTGAAATCCAGAGACAGAAAGCTTTAAGCGAACTAGAGAATCAGGTCGAATCTCTAAGCCAAAAAGTACTAACTAAGATATTAGGACCAGAGCTAGTTAAGTAATAATGAATATATTAGCTACGGCTGCAGAATTAGCCGCTGAAAAACACGGTTTTGGCCTTGATTTAAATCCCTTGACAACCAATTTGATCAACATTGCCATCCTGGTTGGAGTGTTGTATTATTTTGGTAGTAAAACCCTAAATAATATCCTGGGTGAAAGACGAAATAAAATTTCCTTAGCCATTCGAGAAGCAGAAGAAAATCAAAAAAAATCTCTCTCCGCGCTCTCTCAAGCCCAGGAAAAGCTAAAAGCTGTCCAAAGCGAAGCCCAAGAAATTATCAAATCTGCCCAGGTTCAGGCTCAATCGGTTGCTCTAGAAATAGCCAACCAAGCTGATCTAGATATAGTACGCCTCCAAGAGAGTGCTGTAAAAGACCTCAGTAATGAAGAAACTAGAGTCTTATCAGAACTACGTCAGAGAATCGCCAAACTGGCTATTGAAAAAGCGCAAGAGCATCTACAGAAAAACTTAGATGGTTCTACTCAAGATACTTTAATTGAGCGAAGCATTGCTCAATTAGGAGGAAAATAGTCATGCAATCAACTCTTTACAGTTCAGAAATTGCTGAGCCCTATGCTCAAGCGCTCATGTCTGTAGCCATTGAGCATCAACAGGCAGATGCTCTTGGTCAGTCCGCAAAAGAGATAATAGAATTACTGGAAAGCTCACAAGAGCTCAAAAATTTCATCCAGAACCCAACTATTGGTGAAGCTGACAAAAAAGCAGTCCTACAGAAAGTTTTAGGCAAAGATGCAAACATCTATCTCTCTAACTTCTTGATGTTGTTGGTAGATAAAAGACGTATTAATCTTTTAGCTGAAATATGTGAAAAATATTTAGCCCAGCTAAGAAAACTAAACAATGTAGTTCTTGCTGAGGTTACTTCAGTACAGCAACTGAGCCAAGAACAGTTACAGTCTGTCACCGAAAAAGTTAAAGAGATTTCCGGTGCTACTTTTGTAGAGTTAAAGACAAGTATTGATCCAACTCTTCTAGGTGGGGTAATTATCAAAGTTGGCTCACAGGTTATTGATGCTAGCTTGAAAGCACAATTGAGACGTTTGGGCTTTAGCCTTGCAGGTCTCGTTTAATTATCCAGCCTTTCCAATCCCAAACTTTTGAAACAAAACAAACTAAAGAGACTATGGTAAGTATCAGACCCGATGAGATTAGCAGTATTATTCGTGACCAGATTGAATCTTATAGCCAAGAAGTACAAATCTCCGATGTTGGTACAGTTCTGCAAGTAGGTGATGGAACTGCTCGTATTTATGGCTTACAGCAGGCTATGTCTGGAGAACTCTTAGAGTTTGAAGATGGTACTGTTGGAATTGCCCTCAACCTTGAGGAAGATAATGTTGGTGCTGTTTTGATGGGAGATGGTTTCAATATCCAAGAAGGCAGTACAGTTAAAGCCACCGGTAAAATTGCACAAGTTCCAGTAGGTGAAGCTCTTTTAGGCAGAGTGGTTGACGCTCTCGGTCGTCCTTTAGATGGCAAAGGCAATCTCAATACTACAGAAACTCGCCTTGTTGAATCCCCAGCTCCTGGAATCATTGCTCGTAAATCCGTATGTGAACCTATGCAAACTGGTATCACTGCGATCGATGCGATGATTCCAGTAGGAAGAGGTCAAAGGGAGCTGATCATTGGAGATCGTCAAACTGGTAAAACCTCCATTGCTATTGATACGATTATCAACCAAAAGAGTGAAGATGTAATCTGTGTCTATGTTGCAATTGGACAAAAGGCTGCCACTGTTGCCCAGGTAGTAGAAACCCTCAAGGAAAAAGGCGCTTTAGATTATACGATTATTGTTGCAGCTAATGCAAATGATCCTGCTACTTTGCAATATATTGCTCCTTACTCTGGCGCAGCTATGGCTGAGTACTTCATGTACAAAGGTAAAGCAACTCTGATTATCTATGACGATCTCTCCAAACAAGCCCAAGCCTATCGTCAACTTTCTCTACTGTTACGTCGCCCCCCTGGTCGCGAAGCTTATCCTGGAGATGTTTTCTATCTGCACTCTCGCTTACTAGAGCGTGCTGCTAAGCTCAATGATGCGCTAGGCGGTGGTAGTATGACAGCATTACCAATCATTGAAACTCAAGCTGGTGATGTTTCTGCCTATATTCCTACCAATGTGATTTCTATCACTGATGGACAGATTTTCCTTTCATCTGACTTGTTTAACTCTGGCTTTCGTCCTGCTATCAATGCCGGTATCTCGGTTTCCCGCGTAGGATCGGCTGCCCAGACCAAAGCGATGAAACAAGTTGCTGGTAAATTGAAATTGGAATTAGCTCAATTTGCTGAACTAGAAGCCTTTGCTCAGTTCTCTTCTGACCTTGATGCTGCCACTCAATCTCAGCTCGCTCGTGGGGTTCGCTTGAGAGAAGTGCTCAAACAGCAACAAAATTCACCCCTTTCAGTATGGGAGCAAGTTGCTGTAGTCTATGCCGGACTCAATGGTTATATCGATGAAATTCCAACAGCGAAAGTTACCAGTTTTGTTAAAGGACTGCGCGATTACCTCAAAAACAGCAAACCTAAATTTGTAGAGATTCTGGTCTCTGAGAAAAAACTCTCCGATGAGGCAGAAAAAATCCTCAAAGAGGCAATTGCTGAATTTAAACAGGCTTTTGCTGCTTAAAATACTCCCTAGGGAGCAGATATTTTCTGTTCCCTAGTTGTTTTTGTTTTTTATAAACACAATAAAAATATGGCTAATCTCAAGTCAATTCGAGATCGTATTCAATCTGTTAAAAATACCCGAAAAATCACTGAAGCAATGCGACTAGTAGCTGCGGCTAAAGTTCGCCGCGCTCAAGAACAAGTAACTGCCAGTAGACCATTTGCCGATGCTTTAGCTAGAGTACTGCATAGCTTGGAGCAGAGATTAAAACTAGAGGATGTAGATCTTCCTCTATTAAAGAAAGCAACTGATGCCGAGGTCAAAACTGTAGCAATTTTGGTGGTTTCTGGTGATCGCGGTCTTTGTGGTGGTTACAACAACTATGTCATAAAACGCGCTGAAAACCGTTTTAATGAGCTGCGCTCGTTGGGATTAGATGCCCAGTTAATCACTACTGGACAAAAAGCAACACAGTATTTTAAACGACGCAATCTGCCAGTTACTGAAAGCTATACTGGATTAAACCAAATTCCTACAGCTGAAGATTCTGGTAAAATTGCAGATCAACTCCTATCTTTGTTTCTAGCCGAAGAGGTAGACCGCGTTGAGATTATCTATACCAGATTTGTCTCATTGATCAGTTCTCGTCCAGTTGTGCAAACATTATTGCCACTTGATGCGCAAAGTCTCTCACCTGAAGATGATGAACTTTTCCGTCTGATTGATGTTGATGGAAAATTAGCAGTCAAGCGTCAGGTTGTTGTCAATGATTTTAGTCAACTACCTGAAGAGATGATCTTTGAACAAGATCCTGTTGAAATTCTACGCGCGCTGTTGCCACTTTATCTAAATAGTCAATTGTTGCGATCTTTGCAAGAATCTGCAGCTAGTGAATTGGCAGCTAGAATGACTGCTATGAGTAATGCTAGCGAAAATGCCAGCGATTTGATGCGCAAATTGACCCTTTCTTATAACAAAGCCCGTCAAGCAGCCATCACTCAAGAACTACTTGAAGTAGTAGCTGGAGCAAGCGCAATCTGAATTTAGCAGAACTGCCTGAGATTATCCCAGGCAGTTTTTTTAACTAAACCAAAGTAACCTTACCAGTATCAAGATCATAGTAAGCCCCGACGACTTTTAATTTTCCTTCCTTTACTGCATCTGAAATTACAGTAGAGGTCAAAAGCCTTCCCACCTGTAATTTGACATTGGCCTTGATAGCATTGGTTAGACGATCCCCTGGCAAACCTTCAGTTGAAGTAACAGCTGGTTGAATAGCATAGACTAGAGATTCAATCACACCAGGTAAATTACCACCTTTGATGGCTGCAGCTACCGCTCCACATCTTTCGTGACCAAGCACCATCAGTAGGGGCGCACCTAATACTCCAATAGCATATTCCTCACTGGCAACATCCTCAATCATGGCAATATTGCCGGCAATGCGTACATTAAAAATATCTCCAAGTCCTTGATCAAAGATGATTTCTGATGGAACACGCGAATCAGCGCAACCAAGTATAGCCGCAAAAGGAGCCTGTCCTTGAGCTATTTCTTTGACTCGTATACTATCTTGGTCTGGGTTGATTTTTTTGTTCTCAACAAATCTTTGATTACCCTCTATTAATTTCTTGAGAGCTTGTTCTGGAGTTAAATTTGATTTAAGTGCATGAGGATCTGCTGCAATTAGTTGAGGCTCTGGTGTATTGGCTGCCGCGGTTGATTTTTCCAACCAAGCTACCAAAGAGCCAGTTCCTAGTATACCTGTACCATATGCTATTGCTTTTCTTCTGGATAAATTCATATTGATTCTTTAAAAAAAATTACAATTTCTAGAAATACTATAGCAAGGTTTTGTATTGTCTAAGACGGACTGAATTTAGAATATGATATAGGTTAGAAAAGAAATCAGGATAATCCAGATATGTCACTCTTCGGTAATCTAGAGCCGGCAATAAAAGAGGATGTGATAGTCTAT
>CAISPN010000116.1 GCA_903887375.1 uncultured cyanobacterium | reverse complement strand
GAGGTTCAAATCCTCTTCCCGCCATTTTTTATTTATCTTTTAATTTATATAGAGTTATCATCTGATCCGAGATTTGTCGGGTCAATGACTTAGGTAAAAGATCTAAAATTCCTTCCAAAAGAAATCTAAATCCTAAAACAAAATCCCAATTCTCAAAATCTCTCGCGCCATATATTAGTGCGCCTCTGCGGTAATCCACTAGATCAAAACCTATTGAACTTAGTGTTTTATCCCATTGATTCGCTTTGCGACAGGAAATATGATCGTAAAGGCATAGCTCTTTTTCCTCTATTGTAACTTTAATGGGATTATTGATTCTATTTTTGACTACAAGCTTTACTTTCTCTTTTGCACTAGATACCCAGAAGGCTTTTTGCAACAAATTAGGCTCGTTAGGTGTTGTTAAAATCAAATACCCTCCGGATTTTAATACCCTGCGAAATTCATTGAGTAAATTTTCTGGAGTTATTAGATGTTCAACTACCTCTGAGCAATAGATTACATCCACTGAATCATTCTCTAAAGCTAATTTTTGAGTTAGATCAACTAGGGCAAAGTCAATATTAGGTTTGCCAAAATATTCTTTTTTAGCTTTAGCAATTTCATAAGATAAAGGAAATCCATCTAGTCCTAAAAATCTATAATTATTTATTTGCAATTTTTCAAACAAATCTCTAAGCAAGAAGATATCCAATCCCTCTCCACATCCTACATCTACAAATAAATACTCTTGTTCATTATTGTCTGGTTTACTAAAAAGAGCAATATTTTTTTTAATTAAATTGGCAACCTGTTTACGTTTACGATACCAAAAATATCGCTCTGAAGGATTATCAATCTGAAAGCTTAGCTCTCTATCAAAATTGTTACCCAATATCTCAAATATATATTTTTGCAGTTCGTTTGTACTCATGATGATTTGATTTTTTAACTAAAGTCTTTCTCTAAGTTGTTTAATTTTATCTCTATATTGGGCAGCTTTTTCAAATTCTAGTTCTTTAGCAGAGCGTTTCATCTGCTCTTCAAGAAGTTGGATTATTTCAGGTAAACTATCAAGTGGAATTTCCTGCACTTGATAGTTTACTTCCTCTAGTTGTTGCTGTTGGGTGTTTAGTTTCCTAGTATCTTCGAGAAACTCCAAAATAGAATTGTCTAATTTACTGACAATAGGCTTAGGAACAATCTTGTGCAATTTGTTATGAGCAGTTTGAACGTTCCTTCTGCGTTCGGTTTCTTCAATGGCTATTTTCATGCTCTCAGTTAAATTGTCGGCATAAAGGATAGCCTGGCCACTGATATGACGGGCTGCACGTCCTATTGTTTGAATCAAAGAACGCTCTGAGCGCAAAAAACCTTCTTTATCCGCATCTAGTATAACTACTAAAGAAACCTCAGGTAGATCGAGACCTTCTCTTAAAAGATTAACCCCCACTAAGACATCAAATTCACCTTTTCTTAAACCTTGGATGATTTCTATTCTCTCAATTGCACCAATAGTTGAGTGCAGGTATTGTACGGCAATAGATCTTTCCTGTAAATATTGGGTTAGATCTTCTGCCATTTTTTTGGTCAATGTTGTAATCAATACTCTTTCTTTAAGCTTGATTCTGCGCTTTATTTCTGCTAGTAAATCATCGATTTGCCCCTCGATTGGCCTTACAAATATTTCTGGATCTACTACTCCTGTTGGTCTGATAATTTGCTGAACAATTTTTTCACCTGATTGTTCTATTTCCCAATCTCCAGGGGTTGCTGAAACAAAAATACATTGGTTGACTTTTTGCCAAAATTCATCAGCCTTGAGTGGCCGATTGTCAGCGGCACTAGGCAATCTAAAACCATGATCTATGAGTGTTTTTTTGCGCGATTGATCCCCGTTGTACATTGCCCGCAGTTGGGGTACTGTCACATGTGATTCATCTATTACCAATAACCAATCTTGTGGAAAATAATCTATCAAGGTATCTGGAGGAGAACCGGCAATTCTTCTGGCTAGGTGACGAGAGTAATTTTCTACTCCATTGCAATAGCCAACTTGGGCTAACATTTCAATATCGTAGCGGGTACGCTGGGAGAGTCTCTGGGCTTCTAAGAGTCGGCCTTGTTTTTCTAGCAACTCCACTTGTTCATTGAGCTCTTTAGTAATATCTTCAATGGCAGATTCTATCTGGTCAGTCGGGGTGACAAAGTGTCTGGCAGGATAGATAGTTACGCTCTCTACTTGGCTGAGGATCATTGCTGTAACTGGATCTAGATATTTGATAGCTTCTAGCTCATCTCCAAAAAACTCTATGCGGATTACTATATCCTTATGAGCTGGGACGATTTCAAGGATATCTCCTTTGATTCTGAAACATCCTCTTTTAAGCTCAATATCATTTCTAGTATATTGAATTGCTACTATTTTTTTTAAAAGATCACTTTGTTCATATTCAACACCTAATTTGAGTGTTATGGCAGCCTTGAGATACTCTACCGGCATCCCCAAACCATAAATACAACTAATAGAAGCTACAACTATTACATCTCTTCTTTCAAGTAAAGAGCGAGTGGCAGAATGTCGTAACATATCTATTTCATCATTGATTGATGCTGTTTTTTCGATGTAAGTATCACTAGAAGGTATATAGGCTTCAGGTTGATAGTAGTCATAATAACTAATAAAATATTCGACTGCATTTTCAGGGAAAAATTGACGCAGCTCACTACATAATTGAGCAGCTAATGTCTTATTATGCGCTAAAACTAAAGCGGGTCTGCCTAGTTTTTCAATTACACAGGCAATGGAGAAAGTTTTACCAGTACCTGTTGCTCCCAGTAAGGTCTGGAACCTTTGCTTGGTTTGAATATTCTCCAACATTTGAGTAATAGCTGTTGGTTGATCACCTGTAGGACTAAAGGGAGCTAGTAACTTAAAATCAGACATATATATTATTTTTTTTAAGCATTAAAAATACTGAATTTGCCTATATTATCTCTTACTAAGTTGATTTAGAATATGTGACCAATATGTTATAGGATATATGATGTATAGAATAAAATAATATAGACAATCAAAATTTAGTTGAATGAGAGAGAATACCAAAAAAGAGGGAAATACATTATTATTAGTCGATGATGATCCCAATTTAATCCTCTTAGTAACAGATTACCTCAGATTTCAAGGATATGAGGTTTTAACAGCAGAAAATGGACTACAGGCATTAGAAATAATAAATACAACTACTCCGGAGCTGATTATCTGTGACATCATGATGCCAGAAATGGATGGCTATAGTTTAGTTCAAAAGTTGCGCAGTGATCCCGATAAACAATGGATCCCGGTTATATTCCTTTCGGCAAAAGGTCGGAGTAATGATCGAATTAAGGGATTGGAGACTGGAGCTGATGTATATATGGTTAAACCTTTTGAACCAGAGGAATTGGTTGCCCAAGTTAAATCTTCTCTCAGGCAAACTGATCGCTTGCTCAAGCACTCTGCAAAAACTGGTAGTTTAGAAGGCTCCTTTTCTCAAGTACCAGAAAATATTGAACTTACTCAAACAGAAATTAAGGTAATACAATTGGTTGCCCAAGGTCTGCCCAATAAAGAGATTGCCGAAAGGCTCCATGTGAGTCAGCGTACTATAGAAAGTCATGTTTCTAATATGCTCAGCAAAACAAATCTCAATAATCGTACTGAATTGTCTCGCTGGGCTGTGGTCAAAAATTTGGCATAATAAATTTTCTATGCTAATATTATTAAAATTGCTGGTGTAGCTCAGTGGTAGAGCTGCTGATTTGTAATCAGCCGGTCGCAAGTTCAAATCTTGTCACCAGCTTTCAAGAATATCATTCTTTCTAAGACTCTATAAGGGTTTGAGCTTAGGAGCTTTGGACTAGATACTAATCAATCTATGTCCTTTTTAGTTCGTTTTGGGTTTAACAGTAACGATAGACTCCAGCTTGTTTTCACCTTTGCCAATTTGATTCTAATAATACTGATAAATATAAAGTAACTACTGCTTTATCTCAATCCGAAGAGATTTTACCAGATATTAACTAAGGTGATGAAGGACAGATAGAATCGTTTTCATTTGACGAATAAAACCATATAAATGATCTTGATCTTTTCTTCGCAATTTGCTAAGATTCTAGTATTGGTGGAAAACCCAAGCAACACAAGAGAAAACAGATGACGGCTATAAACCTTATCTGGAGACAAAGTTGCCCATGCACATCATCAGTAAAACTCGGCTAAAAGAATTCTGGACAACGCATCTAAAAGCAGAATCTGGATTAATAAGCTGGTACAAAGTCACTCAAAATTGTTATTGGGAAAACTTTAGTGATGTACGTAAAACATACCCGTCTGCTGATTTAGTAAAAAAACTGACTGTTTTCAACATTTGTGGAAACAATTATAGACTTATTACGAAAATACAATTTTCCTACAAAAAAGTCTTTATTAGAGCAGTTTTGACTCATTCGGAGTATGACGAAGGCAACTGGAAGAGGGACCCTTGGTATTTAAACTAAGGATAATCATACACTTGAAGATAAAAGTAGATTCCATATGAACTCAAGTCCGAAGCTGTTTTCTTTTGTGTAAAATATTGTTTTTATCTATTGAAGTTCCAAATAACTATAAATATGTGATCGCCATGCAAAAGTATATGCAGCTTCTTGAAAAATTTCCACCTCGTCCTATTAGAGCCCAGGAGGATTTTGAAGCAACTCAAAAGGTTATAGATGAACTTCTTGACAAAAATGAACTGACTCAAGAAGAAGAAGAGTATTTAGATGTTCTAGGAACCCTTGTCGAACAATATGAAGATGATTTAGATATTATTCCAGATATCTATGGAGTAGATCTGTTGAAAGTGTTGTTAGACGAAAGAGAATTAAAACAAAAAGACCTTGTTCCTATTTTCAAAACTGAATCAATTGTGTCTGATATCCTCAACAAAAAACGTCAACTCACAACACGTCATATTAAGGAATTAGCGGATTTCTTTAATTTCTCTCCTGCTGCTTTTTTCAGCCGCACATTAGAACAATGTGAAACAGGCTCTCTATGACAACACCAGCAGTTGTTCGTAAAACATTAGTTGAAGCACTCAGCTTGACCTAGTGGGTCTTAATTTAGAGCATGTTCTACAAAAAGACCTAACAGCAACAGTGAAGAAGAGAGATTTATAGACAATGCTTCTAAGCGTGAGGCTAAATCCGCAAAGAAACCACCGACTATGATCCGAGTTGATCCAGAACTATTACAACGAATAGACAAAGAGGGGCTATTAGGTATCACTCGTAGTGCTTTTATTTTCTTTGTGGCTTTTCGGTCTGCTTCATATTCCAACCATGATCAGAATAAAGTTCTAAATCTGTTTAACCTACAAGAGAAAATGTATCCGCAACTTTCGAGCCTGAGCAAAAATCCTCAAAACACTACATCTTGCGTTGTGAGCCTCGAACTGTTACAGGCTAAAGCTTTGATGCCTCTTTGGAAAATGCAAAACCTCATTTGGGCGATTCAATTTTCTATCCCTCGAAAATGTAGTCTGGAATATGTTCTCCAAAAGGGTTTAAAATAGGAGGGGTCTACCGGTGACTTATAACCGGAATTGTTGGAAACTTATACTTGTCCAGCTCCCTCCCCAATAATTCTCATTTCGGGTCTACCGGTGACTTATAACCGGAATTGTTGGAAACTAATTAGGATTTCCCAGTAGGAAAATCCTAATTCTGGTCTACCGGTGACTTATAACCGGAATTGTTGGAAACAATTGGCAGAAGGCTGCCTTACCTGTAATTTGTTTAGGTCTACCGGTGACTTATAACCGGAATTGTTGGAAACTTAATTTGCGTTTTTGATAACCAACTTGATAAGCAGGATGTCTACCGGTGACTTATAACCGGAATTGTTGGAAACTGATAAAAATCCACAACTGCAGTAGAGTTAGTTGTGGATTTTTCAATTAGAGAGGATAATTGATCTCATTGGGCAATGAAGAACAATTTATGAATCAACTAAGTGACCTCCAGCTTCTTTATCTGCTGTACTCCCAAGCCTACCAGATCGATGGGACTACTACAAAGAGCCTGGTTAAGTCGTATTTGAGCAAGGAACAACAATCTCAAGTAGAACAGTGTTATCAGTCATTGTGCCAGTTGAAGCTGATTGAAGAGCAAAAGAGAAGCCGTTTTGCAATCACCTCATTGGGCAAAGAAGCACTACAAAAGAATCTGCAAAGTACTCCGTATAGATTTACTACCATCAAGGGACCAAGGATTCTGAATTTTCTTGTTGAATCTCTCCAGAATAAAAATATCGCCAGTAATATTGATTACGATAGTTTCCTAAAAAAAATCAAAGCTATTTATATTGCCGAGCGTAAAAGACAGGAACTAAAAGGAGTTGTTTTAATTTATAGCCGACAATTATTGGAGCAGTTCCAGCTGGAGCACCCTATACCAACTGACCAATTAGAAAAGTATTTTAAACAATTGAAAGACAGCAATCAGGTCTTTATCGTTACCGAAAAAGGGCAAGAGATGATCGAGTGGGTTGACTAGAATAAATGGCAGAAGATTCAGGGAAAAAGCGTTTTATTAGGGATTTTCTTGTTCGGGTTAAATCAGGTGTTGGACTGATTGAAGATATCAGAATTGAGCGCACCGTCCGCCACCCTGGTAGCGATGGTACTGGTTCAACTGCCGTAAGTCTCTCTGGCAATCAAATCAACAACCTTACTCAGCTCTTGAATGATGATATCAGCCATACCTTTGATAATGGCTATTTTGCATTTAGATCTGTTGCCGCACATCTTGGAGCAGGCAAAACAACGCTATTAAATTATTTGCGTGAGTTGATTGAAACCAAGCCAATTTGCTCCGCTCATGCAGTGATAGTGCAATTTCAATTTACAGATATCAATCAAGGGTCAGACTACGGGCAACGTTTATATTGTTTTATTCTGGCTGATTGTTTCTGGCAATTGCTCAATAACAAATTATTAGGCAATCAAGTTAGAGAAACTGCCGAAAAAATCCTCAAGAATTATTTGGATATCCAAGAAGTTAAAGATCTTAAAAATATCGAATCAGAACAGGCTTTTCGCAACAAATGTGCAAGATACCTAACAAGTATATTGGTTTTGGAGGATTTCTTCTTTGAAGTAATTGCCGGGATAACTGCCGTTGATCCATCCTTTGTTTTTGTCTGCCTTGGCGATGAATTAGATGGCTCTGCCGAATTCCCCAATGTTATCAGTGAAACCCGATTACTCCTTAAACAACTGGTCAGGAAAGCTTTTGATAAATATAAATCTCAAATACGTATCTTGATCTATGTAGTTGGTGCCAAACACAATCTAGGCAAATTTATCGAAGAAGACGATGTTATGAGTAGCCTGGTTGGTAGTAATATTATCAATCTTCATACTGGCAGTAACGAAGAATTTGAGATTATCAAATGCAATATTGAAGGTATCATCAAAGGTGCTTACAAGGGCTATAGAACATTTAATGATGCCTGGGTTGAAATACAATCTATCGAAAATAATACAGCAAAAAATCTCAGGGAATTCTGCCGGGATTATGGCAATGATTTGCTGCAAATCCACCAGAAATATTTTAGTGAAGCTCCAGAGCAGATCTTTGAAGGAGATAGCCGGAAACTGGTAGAGGCGCAATGTAGATTGTACTGGGATAATTTTCTGAGGAAAGACTCCTATACTTTGTCCAGCGTCTCTACCACAACGGTTAAAAATGGTCATTCTTTTGATGCCTATGTTGAGCTCCTGCACAATACACACCCAGTAGCCCGGGCATTTGGAGAAGCTAAAAATTATCACTTGCTCACCAGCCATTTTGAGACGTTCCACGAGTGGTTAAAAGATGTCGAGTTTAAACCAAACATTAATGGAGATCACCCACCAGATCTAGCTTTTATGATTGCGCCGTCTTGCCCAGAACTCCTTAAACGCAAATTAGAAATCAGCCATATCAAATTTATTGAATCGAGCAAAATAGTCCAGCAGCCCCCCATCGTTGTCAATACATCCTCGAATCCATCCCCAGGACAATTGAGCTTTAATAGCGCCACCAAAGAGCAACTGGTTAACATTTTGAAAGGATCTAGGATAAAGAGTACTACCATCGACAAACTGATTCAGAACCGCCCATACAATTCAGTATCAGAGATGTTTGCAATATTAAAGCTTACGGCTCATGCCAAGAAAATAATACAAGCCAAGATGGACTCCATGCAGATCTATTTTTAGTATCGTCAAAGGTGATTGTTGGCTCAAAAAAATAACTTTTGGTAGATTGCCTCAAGCTCTTGATTATCAAATTTGGGCATTGAGACTTCTTTTTTGGGCTCTGGGGGCTTGGTTCTATCTACTCCAAATAAACGCAAGTAAATATCATCATCAGTATCAATCTTTTCTGTTTTTTTAAGCCACTGATCAACCGATCTGCGCTCTAGAGCATTAAGCTTGCCATAGACTAGGGCTGTTTGACCTGGAGCCAAGTTTTCATACAGCTCACTAACTCTATAGGTGATTATGACCCCGAGTAGCTCTCTAGGTTCTTTGGTATTATCAAAAATGGCATATTTAAACATAAAGAGCCTTCAATCTAAGTTTGATTGCAGTTCATAAAAATTAACTATCCAACACTTGTCCTGTCTCTGTTTTTACTTGTACAGTAAGTAAAAACTTGATTACTACATCATTGGGCATATGATCAAAAATATTTTAGCTCTACACTTAGCCTTGGTAGCTGCTTTGTTGGTAAGTAATAAAGTTGTAGCTCAAACGGTAGAACCGCAAGAACTCTCTCCCTACTGCAAAAAATACGTTGCCTACCCAGATTGGAGAGGATATGCCGTCAAAATCCGCATTGGATTAGAACGACCACCAATAGGCGAGGTGACCTGTGTGGTTGGCGGTGTTGATGAACCAATAGTACAAGCTGTCTTTGATGATAACTTTATTGGCAATATTGGAGCTGGTCAAAGGCAAGGCATATATACGGGATTCTTTGAAGATGGCTCGGTCAGAGTTGCCCACTACACCAAAAACAGAGACGGCATAATCGATTCATTGGAACCCATAGTTTACCCCGAAATGTATTTGCGTATTGGTAATCTACGGTTTGATTTTGATATAGATCCCAAAACAAAAAGCTACAGGCTTTCAAAAAAAGCTGTTGCAGCATTGATTGATGCATATAGGTTAACCGAAAGAGTTACTATGTTTTTCTCTCCCAAGGGACTAGTGAACAATATTGGACCCGAGACGCTATTGGTCCTTGGTCAAATGTTTTTAGATGGCAGCCCATATTATCAACCGACTGGAACAATAATAAAGAGTAAAGGCGATCCTCTATATGTTCCACCAGCCTACGGTGATCCTCTACGCAACACAACTTACAAAAGAAATGAAATCCAACGTAAACAAGAAATTGACTATATATTACAGTATGGGCAATAAATTTATTGGCTCAACAAACCAAAAAAAAATCTATCAAGTCAATTTGTTGTAGTATGCAACACAGAACAGCCTAGCGACTTTGATCTATTTAAAGTGCTAGACTGATATAGCTGGTTAAGTTGTGGTTAGATCTCCTTTAATTTCCTACCTCGCTTTAATTAGTATAAGGAGCCAAGTAAAACTCGGCTTCTTATTATTTTTTAGATTTTAGCGAATAAACTGCACAAGCCAACTATAAACAACAAATCTATTCAGATCCACTGCAATTATTCATAAGGTTCAACCTCTTCAATAGGAACAATAAAAAGACGCTTGACCGCTCCCACCAACTGAAGCTCCAAGCAATTTGAGCTCATTAACCTTGGTGGAATTATTTCTTTTTTGGGATCCCCTACAATCTCAGGAATATTAATAAACCAGCAGAGTTTTTTTTGGTACCACAGCAATTGCCCAAGGTTATAATTACACCAAACAGGTAACTCCCTAGGTCTAATTTTTATTGTATAGAAAATATCTCCATTACAAAGTGCAATTATCCTAGATTTGATTTGCCGAGGGCATTGTTGCCAAGCTAAATTAATTTCTTCTGGCGTGGATTTATTTCTATCCCAAAAATCTCTAAAGTCTTGATTGCATTCAATTTTTGACAACTCTAAAATAAAGCTCTGGACACTCGATATTGAAGTATGGGGCGTATTTTGACTGTCTGTTTCTATTGCTAACATAATCTAAATATTGATACCTAGATTATTTTTGCATTTTTAATTTTTGTGCAATTTTGCTTTTTTTACCGGTTTTAGTTAGAATAATTAACCATTAGTTCTAGCCATTAGCGCATGTATAATCATCAGCTTTAGAATAGGCTAAATATTCAGATAAAAACTCTTGCATTTGCTCAAGCTGTTGATTTAAATATTTGATTTCCTGCCTCTGTTTTTCTATTTCCAAAGAAAGCTTAGTAAAATCCTGTAAATATGGAATTAAACGTGTATAGCCGTTTCTGGAGCTTACAGCAACATGGAGAACGCCATCAATTTTTCTAAAAGTTCCTATTGTATATTCACCTTGAATCAACATAAGTAATTCTTACCAAAATATAGTTTATGTTTACGAATAATTCCAAAAATGCCATAAGGCTTTATATACGTTTCACAATTATTATCTAGAGCAACTTCATGATTAACTATAATACATTGATAAAGAAATGCATCTTGTAAATTACTGGTTTGATAAATAGATCCCTGCTTAAAATCTCCATAAAGAGTTACATACAACATAGACATAAGCTTTTAATGTTTACCAGTTATTTTTTATTGCTAGGTATATTTATATTATAAGCATAATATAAATATTTTGGGGCGTCAAAGAAATGCCTTTTACTTATTTTAAGATCAAGTAAATATATTTAAGTACCTCTGGTTATTGTTGAAGGTAGTGTATATCTAATTGTTGATTGACAAACTACTAACTTAATTGCTAAGATATGATTTTAAAGTAAAAATTAAGGGCAATGGAAGAACAAATAATCACTTTAAAAAGCTTCGGTCAAGATACTATAAAAATTATAAAAAAAAATAAACAATATCAGCTTTTAGACAATGAAGTCATAATAAAAAAAAGCAACATATTAGAAGAAGTGCAATTGGCTTTTTGGAGTTGGATTAAAGCAGAAATTGAGCTAGAACAAGAGCTCATGGACTATAGAACTCAACTTAGGGATAAAGAAGGGAATCTGCCTGCTCCAGAAGCATTACCACCAGAAATTAAGGCAAAATTTGCAAAGCAAATAGAACGAGGCTCCAATGCCGTTCGTTTGTCCTACAAGATAAATGGGGGTAACATTTCAGCTGGCTACAGCTCAGGGCCATATAGAGAACTAGAAAGCTATTATTTTGCTGATGTTGACAAAACAGTACTAGAAAAAAAGAATAAGGTGCTTTCCAATCATAGGAAAATGCATATTGAAGACAAGTTACCTCAAGACAAAATTTTGGTGAGGCTAACTTTTTTTGCAGATCAAATCAGACAGGGTCTGATTGATTTTGGCGAAATAGAATCTTTGAATTGGAATACCAAACAAGCAGCAGATCCACAGGCATCTAGAAGGAGCTTAAAAGCACTTAAAACTTATTTAAGGGGTCTTAGCACCAAAAAGGTTTATCCCGTCATTAGCAACGATAAAAAAAGGCAATCCAGAGAGATTCCTTTTGAAGCGCTCAAAGCCGATGGAGTAAAAATAAAAACTAAAACTTTTTACCCCTATCAATTTCGAGTAGACAAGGAGATCATGACTTATTTCAAAAGCTTGCCAGCAAGCTCTAGTACCAACCGTGCAGGAGAACCAGGCAGAAGCTTTTATACTATTTCACATTCTGCCTTAGTTGAAGATTTTTTTCTAAACAAATACCCACCTATTGTCAAAAAATTTGAAGCTGAGCTGGCGGAAATTAAAAGAGCAGAACAAGAAATCTTACTTGCACCAATCTTAATAGACTTTCTGATTGAGGAAACATTGTTTAAATTTGAGCCACTACCTCAAGTGAACGACTAAACCTCTGCAAATTTTGATAAGGATATATGACCAATATCATGAGATAGTTTGATGGTAGTACTGCCAACTAGTGGAGCATATTGTCCATATTCAACGATCCAATATTCATCATCACTGACGTACTTTAGGGGTCCACCAATTACGGATTCTGCTAACCACTGATTTAATTGTGCGCCAAAGCAATTCTTCGTTTTGGGAGCCGGGTAGATTGCCCTGATTGCCTCTGCTATGGCTTGATCACTCCAGCCAGCATTAATCAACTGAGACATATCCTTTGCGCTGTTAACTTGAATTAATTGTTCTTGGAATCGCTTATCTATGGTGCCAACTATCTGCGCTGGTGGTTTTACTGGCATGATTTGCGAAATCGTGGGAACTTGTAGTCCAGAACTTTCAATAGAATCAATAATATCTTTATGGGAATTTTGGACTACAAATCTTTTATCTCGTTCTAGCCATCTCTGTTTGATAGTTGAATAGATTGCTAGATCAGGATCAAGAGAGTAGGAATAGACTTTGACAGGCTTTCCGGTTTTATCCCTAACTGATTTTGCACAACGGGTCCAGGTTCTGCCTATGATTTTGTTCAAGATACCCCGAACGGTCATAGCTGGCGTGTTCAGCAGTGGACTATACCCAAAATGGATTTTAAATTGTTCATCTTGAGCTTTGATTAATTCGTAGATTGATTGAATATCTTGCTGGCTATATCTTTTATCTGGTGGAGCTTGAATCATTTGATCGATTCCGCATTTTCTTAGTAACTCAGCTTTGAGCGAGATGATCCTAGAAGTAGCATCTGGAGAAAAATAATTATCTGGCTTGAATTCGGACTCAAAAGTTCTAAAATCCCTAGCTTTGGCATGTTCAAACCCTATTGTCAGATAGTACTCAAGCTCTAATTGCTTGAGTTTGCCTTTCATCCAATCTTTAACCAGTTCTAGGGTGACTTCTTTGGTTTCTAGATTTTGGTGAGTTAGTAGATATCGTTTGCATATTGTGCCCAATACATGAGCTTTATGTTCTTCAATTGACTTGTTATTTTTTTCGGTTAAGGATTTGTACTCATCTTTAGTTGGGCATTCCCTGTCAATAACAGATTGGCAGTATTCCCGGGAAACTTCTGCTTGTGCTTTACTTAAAACTTCTTTGGTTCCTTTTAAGAGTTCCTCGCTCAAAGTCGGTTGATCGACATACTCGATTTTCCAGCCTTCTTCTAATAAATTGTCAATAATCAGAGCCTGATAGGCTATGGACTGTTTATTGCGCCTTGCCACCTCTTCAAACCATGCATCAGTGAATTTCTGCCCTAGTGGCTGTTCATCAAATGAAAGATAAGTATTATCAAGAGTAAAAAAAAGTACTAACTCGTCCAATTTTTTGTTTTTGCACTCTGATGCTGCCTTGAGCTCATCGATCTCTGTCGATGAACTGAAGCTGTGAGGGGTTCCTCTTTTTTCTATAAATGCGTGGCGATCTACGCCAGTTCTGACCCTACTAAGAGTTTGCGTAACCGACTCAACAGAACCGTTGCCACTTGCAAGCATATAAACATTTTTAAAATGTTTGTCTGGATCGTCAATACTTACTCCAGTTGCTAAAACAC
Organism: uncultured cyanobacterium; assembly: GCA_903887375.1. Classification (GTDB taxonomy): domain Bacteria; phylum Cyanobacteriota; class Cyanobacteriia; order Cyanobacteriales; family Microcystaceae; genus CAISPN01. Next base: position 16,507 of record CAISPN010000116.1, on the reverse strand, counting down.
TTGTAGCAATTACTCCATCGTATTTGTAAAGTTCATTGATCTCTTTAGCCACTTTGGATCCTGCTTCATTCTCATCTGCAATAGTCTGGCTGTCGCAAACACAAAATTTCTTATCTGGAAACAGCGATTGATAATGCCTAAGTAGCGCTGTGGTGCTGTATCTTGAATTAGCTGTTTGAGCTGAAACATGGAGAATAAATGGCTTACCAGCTTCAATATCTTTTTCAGTTTTCTTGATAATTTCTTCTCTTGTTTGGTAAAGGTGAAGATTTCTTTTTTGTTCTGCAACCGGTTTGTATTTATTTTTAAATACAGCTAGTTTTACACGCTCTGGTGGTATTAATCCAGTGTAAAAATCAATATCATTTTGGGTAATATCAGCACTTTGAATTACAATCTGCCCTCCAGTGTAAAGCATTAATTCAAAGACGCAAGCCATGGTTCGCGCGACATCTGCCCGTCTTTGATCTTTGTTAAAAGTTGCGCCAGTTAAAAGATTTTGTCGTATCTGATCTGCCTCATCAATGATTATTAATGCGCGCCTATATTTTCCGGGGATTATGTTGGCTTTACATTCTTCCAAAAAGCTCTCGGGGCAAATGACCTCGGGCCTTTCGCCGTAGATTGCATCATCTTTATGTAATAAAGATAATCTCACGCTTACTGTTTTTCCCAGAAAATTGGTAGGAGAAACAAACAAAATCGGTCTATTTTGAGCTTTAGCCTGCTCTACTAAAGCTTTGTTAGATTCAGTCTTGCCGGTGCCTCTATGGCTCACAATCGCCAAAAAATTGGCATCAGGTGCCATTGCCGATAATTCAACACCATTGGGTAGGTACTTGGAGTTAAGTGTGATTGGATTGTATTTGCTCAGGTCTGCATCTTTTCTCGCTTCTTGGACAATTTCTTTGGTTTCGAGCTCTAGAACTAGGCGATCAATTTCTTTGCAAGTTTTGTGCTTTTTGTAATTGGCATTTTTTTTAAAATGCTTATGGATTTGCTTGATTGCATAAAATAAATCGGCATAACTGCTTTCTGTCGCAAAAGCAGAATTAAAGGTTTTCTCAGTCTGATTCTGCATCTTATCGCCATGACTTAACTTGAGATTTTCTACCACAGAATCATGGAGCTCTCTTGCGTTGTGCTCCAGTCCCAAAGCCTCGGCGATTTTGGAAAGAGTTTTAAGATTGCAATCTAATGACCACAAGCGCTTATTAAAATCACGGTCTGGGATTAGGGTTAATGCTTTTTTGGAAGATTTATTGAGGAACTGCGATAAATCTAATCGTTTATTTTGACCCAAGATAGTCAGAAGATTCTTGATCCCTTCCGTAATTGGAGTCAGTTGTCCCTTGGCTTGTTGTAAATTGGCGAATTGATAAGGGTTCTTTGCTAGTTCAAGGTATTTTGCCTGGCTGAGATACTCTATGTTTGCAACATCGCGAGCATCCATCTCATCGCAATCGTTCTGCTCTTTGGTTATTTGCCCCCACCAGACAATCTTGACCGCAACTCCCAAGTCTTGCAGAAGCTTAAAATTTTTATTATTTCTAGCTAAAACTTGTTGATTGAGTATATCGCCGGCATCTAACCAGTAATTTACAGATAGATTCGCAGGAGGTTTAATTCCTCTATCTAACAAATAAGATTTGTATTGCTCTACGATTTCTTTGAGTGTTTCTGGACTACTAGTAAGATTGCCACCTACAGCGCCAATAAAAATTTTGTTGTGAAGCTCAGAGGCTACAACCGGCTTTAGTCCGCCACCTTCAGTAAAATTTAAACTGTAGTCACTCGGCTTTTCTGGCACAATAGCCGCTAGGGGTAATTCACGTTCTCCATTGACCAATCTATGGGGACTGTTGTGTTTTCCGCTACTTGCCCATGTGTAACGCCAATCAGTATTAGGATCACAATTTCTATATTGAGCGCCCCGCGCTAATCCTTGAAAATCATTCCAAATTGGAGTAAGTATTGAGCGTGATGGATTTGATAATTTACCCAGTTTGGCACCAGGAAAAGAGATAGAAATATTGGGCTTGAGTTTTTGCTCGGGCTCTAGAGAGATGAAAAGCCTTTTTTCTATTGTTTCTTGGCTTAGTCCACGTTCTGCAAGCGCACTTCTATCGCTTTGGTTTAACCCATGATTTTGATGGAGCTTGATATATTCTTGATGTAATTGCTCCTCTGTCAGAGGAGAGATCGTTCTGAGCTCTACTTTTTTTTGTTGCTCTAGCTGTTGAGCTTGCTGCTGCTTCCATAAAGCTTTTTCGGCTTCTGTATATTCTCTTTTTTCGCTTTTTAGTCGGTATTTATAGAAGACTTGAAGTTTATCTGTAACGTGTTGTCCATTGACTATAAAGGGTTCTAATCTGCCATCTATAGGAGCGTCTGTTGTTTGTTTGCAGAAAAAACCTGTTTCGCTTTGGTAGCATCCACGCTTTTCCCCACCGCAAATTCTACAGTCTTTTTTTACAGGGTATATTCCCATGCTAGTTTACCCCTACTGCTACAAGGGTGAATAAGCTAGGTTTTTTTGAACTGTGTAAAGATTCTTCTAACAATACAGTCTGATTAATTTTGAGAATTTTATCTAGATAAAATCTGGCTGTAATCTTTGCTACAATAGGATTATAGGCATTCAAAGAAGAAATATTTTGCTGAGGAGATACTGATAAACTATAGCCAAATGGGTTTTTAAGGTCCATAATTAAATTTATGAATTTAATTTGTTTTCCCCTTTTTGGGGTTGGCCCTGTCGGTCGTACGATAGGGTCTTTTTTTGGGGATTAATGCTACGCTCTCAAGACATTTAGTTCTAAGAGCTAAAATAGCCGTTAAGCTGAGTCTATATACTAATTGAATACAGCCTCAAAATAAGAATAGCATACTTGAAAATTTCCACATATTTAATCTTTCGCGCTTAAGCTAAACAGCGCCTAAAGTTAATAAAGCCCCATTTAGGGGCTTTTGCTTGTTCTATCTTGTTTTTGCCAGCTTGGCTAATGCTTTAGCCTCCCGGATATAGGGCAAAGCGTATTCCAGGGCAACGTAAAAATCAGCATGGTAGATTGAGCAATCAACTTTAGAATCGAACTTTGGATATTTTACGGTCATGACCCAGCGGGAACCGTCATAGCCGCAGTTAATTCTGCCAGCGTTAGAATTTCTGTCGATGTTACAACCGAGGGCTTTGGCACCTTTTTTGATTGCTTGGTAGATTTCGGATTTATTAGCTGTGGTTTTTACTGTAGTTTTCATGGCTTGATCTCCTTTAATGATTTCCATACTATTTATATTAAATGCTTTTAACTAAAAAGTCAAGCACTAATAAAAAATAAATAAAAATATTTTTTCGAAGTAATTTTGTCTTGTGCTTAAAGATGGTTCATATTTAGTATAGCTTTTAAATAATTTTCTAAAAATATTTCTTGTAAGTGATTGACAAACTAGTTAAACTACTTTAGTATATAAGGTAAGGAAATTTTGATTAGGAGATCAAAAATGAACACAACCACAATTGACCAGTTGATTGGAGCAGAGCAAGAAGTTTTGATGGCTACAGCTATCAAGAAAATATTTTTAGAGGAGATCAGCGATAGGACTTGTTTTGCTGTGGGGCATCACCTATTGCAACTCAATCAGCTTGAAAGTTATTTGCTGTTTCAAAAAAAGGCAGCATGGTTTATCGCTAATAGCGAGCTGAGCATCGATAAGTTGCTGGTAGTTACTGAAAGGGAGCTCGCTTCCAGATAGACGCAATGGAGCCTCTCCTATGGGGCTCCACATTAACTTTGTATTGGAGAAAAAAATGCTTTTAACCGAAATTCTCAAAAAACTGAGTGAACCAGTCCCCAAGCAGTACTTATCTAGTCGCTCGCAAGGTGGCGCAAGACTGACCTATATCAGCTGGTCAAACTATTGTGTTCTGTTGGATCAACGTGCGGGCAAAGGGAGCTGGAGCTGGGAAATTAAGTCTATGGTTACAACCGCCAATCACTTGTTTTTGGTTGGGCGTTTAACTATTTTTGGTAGTGATGGAGAGATTGCTTTTGAAGCTACCGGTGAAGAAAAATTAGCCTGCTCATCTTTTGGCGATCCAAGCAGTAATGCCGAGGCTATGAGCCTTCGCAGGGCTTGCGCGAAATTAGGATTATCGAGAGAGTTGTGGCTTAAATAAATATGCTGTTCAGTAGCATTGGAACGGATGCTACTGGAAGGCATATTTGGGTTATGCCGACATAACTGGAAATTAGGACACGATATTAAGATTTGTAACAATCACGAAAAGAGTATTCTCTCAAAGGCTCTGCCAGATAAGGCTTTAGAGTAATTTAGAGAAAACATTTGTCAAGAGATAATGAAATCAGAATGCAAAAAAAAATAATGATAATCGGGTTACTGAGTTATTCATCAACTCTGGCTTGAGCTAAATTTAAACTCAATAGAAACACTCACAATCTTTATTAAGAAAGACTTTCAAGGATTTGTACTTTTTTTGTTTCTTCATGTTTCGTTACATCGTGTCCTGATTACCACTTATGTCGGCATAACCCGACGTACAGGCTTCATTGATCCGCATGGCGGTATAGAGACAGAGACCAAACAAGGCCCGATCTCTGGGCTTACTCAATCCCTCGCTGAATAAGCGGGCAATCTGCTCGCTGCTGAGGATCTCTGCTCGCCCAAATCGATTCATCTTCATGGAAGTAAGGTTACATGATCTTTTCGCACTTTGATCAGGTAACCCCCAGAAGCCCCATTCTCTCGTTGGTAGCAGAGGAGTGATTTGTTCTGCTTATCGGTGAAGGGGCGCAATAGCAACCAAAAACGCGCAATTCATAAGGTGGAGTTATGAGTGGAGGGGTTGGCGGGTGACTCACCACTATGTAAGACAAGATGTTAGACTATTTGTTAGTCAAACTAGGGAGGTGAATGGCATTTCAGTGGTAAAACCGCCGAGCGTTTCGTTAACTTTTCGCTGTCCCGATGATCTCTATCGGGCGTTGTTAGACTTTGCGTTAGACAATGGGATCACAAAATCAGGAAAGCCCATTATCAGTGAGGTCTTGGTTACAGTCTTACGCGAGGGATTGAGCGGGGATGCTGAAAGACCCGCTTTGAGTCCTATGGTGCCTCTAAGCGACTTAGAACATGTTAGGGAAGAAATTAAAGAGTTGTCTAACATTCTGTCTAACAATTTTGTTCGTAAGGATGCCTTGGCAGAGCTTGAGAATCGCCTTTTCGGGGAGAAGGTTTTGAGTGAAACTCGCGATCAGCAGGCTGTTTACATTGTTCCTGAACTCCCAAGCCCCATCTCATCGGCTCCCATCATCTCTAAGCAGGAAAAAAAGTTAGTGGCAGAGATCAAGCAAGCACTCCATGCGATCGGCTTTACGATGAATGTCTGGCGGCAGACGGGTTATGGGGTTTGGTTGATCTGGCGCGATCTGGATGAGCGCTATCGATCTGCAAAAATCAGGCTTTATCGGCTAAATGGTGTCTGGGAACTTAAACGTCTGGGAGGTGAGTTAGGAGGGATAGTTCCTTTGTCTAAAGGCCATGAGGTTAGTCGGGCGATCGCTCCCTTACTGGTGCAATTAAGAGCTTTAGAAATCGTTTAAATCCCTATCAATCCTGCGATCTCGCTGTTTTTAAGTCATGAGTCGTTATCCGAAGAATTGGAAAGAAATTGCGGATCTCGTTAAAGCTGAGGCCAAGGGTGTCTGTCAGCGTTGCGGGTGGATTTGTAATGGATCGTCACGCGATCGGGTTTTGCAGGTTCACCACTGGGATAGGTCGCCGGAGAATAATACGCGATCGAATTTGGTGGCGTTGTGTCCTCGCTGTCATCTGGAGTTGCACTCACGCGGGAGGGGGAATGTGAGCGAGGGGCAGATGGGGTTGTTGGGGGAGGTTTAGGGGAGACGCGATTTTTAGGCGAATCTTTGAGTGTGGGTTTCTTTAAGACGGTTTTGACCTTGCTGCTAATCTTAAACCCTCGACAAATGGAACTCTTTTGTTGAAGGGGTCAACACAGAAAAAGGAAAATATAGCACGTTTAGCAATTAGCTATACATGAGTTAAGAGGCTTGACACTCTTCTCACAAACGATGGTTTGCGAGAAAGACCGATCACTCAACATGATGTGACGGAAAATCAAGGTTTTCAGGTTCTCGAAAACCATTCTTGAAACAGAATTCTCGTTCACTGACTATCTCATGAGTTTCGAGAAGCCGAGGGGCATAACCGATGACTTCCAAGACGGTTGCTCTGTAACCATCTCTGAGCAAGGGGTACAGGCTTAACGTGCTATATTTTCCTTTTTCTGTGTTGACCCCTATTTACAACAGGTTCCGGTTAGCTTATTGATTTGAAAGGAGCAAGGTGTAATTCCAAGATCAGTCTTCTTTGTATAGAAGTATTCTATTAGTTCACTTCTTAATGTTTTCTTGCTATAAGGCGATAAAAGTAGTGCGTCATAGCTGTAAAAGAGTTTTTCACAGAGTATTTCGGGAAAAGCATTGAGATGAAGGATATAAGATTCAATTGAGATATCGAAGAAATCTCCAGAGTGAGATAACAAAAACTCCATCTCTTCAACAGTTCTCACATTCAGATCTCCAAATCTTTTTTTTAGCTTAACTCCTTCATCATTTAAGTGTTTTCTGAGTAATTCTACGAAATGCGCATATGTACTGCCTTTTTCAACTTTTCCTGGGATTACGAAAGATAATTTACCCTTATTTTTTAGTATTCGATGAACCTCTGCAAAAACTTTAGGAAGAGATGTCATAAGCATGATGGACATGTGAGACATAACATAATCTACTGAAGAATCTTCCAAAGGAATATCTTGTGCTCTGCCGCATAGAAAAGGAATATGTTTCTTAATGTGTCTTTCGCAAGCTATTTTTATTTCAGATGAGCTCATGTCTATACCAATGAGACTGACATCAAAGACTTCTGATACTTTCTCAAGCAGATATCCATCTCCACAGCCAAGATCCAGTATAGTAGTCATTGTATTAGGTAATATTTCATCAATTAAAAGATCATAAGAAGACTTGCCTGCGTCAACCAGAGCATCTTTGAAGAAATGGGTGGACATGCCAGGATTCTCATTGTGAATATTTTGAAGTAATCTTTCCGAATCGGTCATATTCCCTATGCTAGAAATGACTCAGCCTCTTTATTATTTCTCTTCCTGTTCTGGTAAGAAATTGATTGGTTTCAATCAAGCTAAGACAACTTTTATAGTATTCGGTTAATATCTTACTTCTTTCTAACCAGTCCTTGTTATTCTTTCTGTAAAAGTCTGATAAAACTCTTGCTACGTATGCGGCATGGATAACGCCCGTTGCCGTTTTTTCGCTCGTTCCACTAGGCAAGCTAAATAAAGAGATGTCTTCCTTGTTGTGAAACATCCATAATTCTTCAATCATGTAGGCCCAAATGTGAACGACTTCATGCAATACTTGTTCTCTAATTTCATTGCTAGATGTCAAAGCTCTCGAACCTAGGAATATGTGTTGTGGTTTTATCGCTGATGAAGTACCAATAATTGTGTCCGAATCAAAGATATAGAAAACTAATGAAATACCGAACAAAGATTTCCACCAAGGAAATTCATAAACAATTTTTTCAATCTGCTCATTAAGTTGATTGACCAAGCTACCGTCCGCAAGAGATCCGTAAAGATATATCTCCTTGTTTAATAACTTTGAGTATACAATCAGAGCATTAGACGGAATAAGATATTCTTCTAAACGATCAAATCTGAAACCTAATCTTTCATATCTAAATCTTCTTGCGCATGCAACGGCAGTAAGAAATTGATTAGGCTTAAATGTTGTATCAAGAAATGGAAGCCCTCCAAAAAGATCCTGGAGACTCAATGATTGTTCCATGGTTTCTTACGTAGAAATTCATCTAAATCGTGACTTTTAATCTGAAATACATCAAAGTTCTTCACCCATTCATCTATATACGCCTTAATGTTGGGTCTTATGTCAAGTATCATTGCTTTCAATAAATGCAATGTTCTTTCTCCAAACCACATACTTTCAAACTTTATAATGATTTCAAGATACTCCTCTTCATTAATAATTTGTTTTTCCAGCAAATACTTTAGCCCTTGCCTGATATGCACCAATGGTTCTGTAAAAGCAGTATAGGGAAACGTGTTTTCATGAAGCAGAGCGACCTCGTCATCTTTAAAGTCATTCTCCCCACAAAAATACTCATACACACTTCCAAATCCTTTCATTCCTAGATATCTCATTTCATAAGCTCTAATAGCACCCATAGATGAAAGCCCCCAAATTTGCCAACCCTGAGACAATGCTGAACGTAATTCAGCATGACTTACTGCAAGACTTTGATGAAACGTTCCGTCAACTACTACTAATGTACTTGGTGCACTTACTTCGACAAGATGCTCGATATCTCCACGCTTGACAGGAGGACAAACTTTTATATCATTCATCTCTCTGAGAAGATAATCTGTAGATATTTTTGATTGAGACAAAGTGGGGCCAGCGAAAATAAAGCAACTATAGGCTCTGTTTGACATAATCCCTCAACCTCACACCTACACGCTTCGTGGATTCATTGAAGAATTCAAGTCCTGGAACTACTATTCTTGTAACTTGAACTGGAAAGTCATTATCTGTATAAGAAACTCTTAAAACATCATTCAATGTCTGTTTCTGCAACATCTTCATAAGTACATTTAGAGCATCTTCTAAACTGTAAATTGTTTCGGCAAAATCTAATATTTCACTAAAATAAATAGAGTTGGATCTTTTGACTAATTTCTCAATAAGTCGAATAGCATAATCTTCTTTTTCATCAGTGGAATACTGGCTAAATCTATTATATCTATCTATCAAATCATCTCTACCGCCGTGAATAAAGGATAGTCTACTTTGAGCAGCCTCACAGATAGATCGATTCAAAGCGATCCTTTTATAAGGATGACAGCCATATCCTACATTTGTGTAGATTGGATCAGGATTGTGATTTTCGTAGATTATAGTCATGAAATATGGCAGGCTGTACTCATTTTCAAAGTAATGAATACAGATGTCTAAACCTGCTCTACTTATCTTGGAGATAAGTTGTTTAGTGGTATCGGAAAAAGAGTCGTCTAAGACTATTCGAGAGTTTACACTATTAACTGACTGAAACGATCTTATATCACGCTCAATAACCTCAGATAGACCGTGTACCGTTGCTTCTAAAATAGAATTGCCTGAACATAACCCATTGGAGCTTGACCCAAAGTAGAGTTTTCCACCTTTTTCGTGAGGATATGGTAAAAACACAAGTTCTGCAGGAATTAGAACCTTTTCAGAAGTGCTAATGTTTTCTGCTTCTACCGCAAGAATTGGCGAAGATAAATCTATCTTCGCATTCATTACAGGGCAAAATTTCAAAATAGCTTCTGGATTAGTCCTACCATCCAAAATTTCTTTCGGTGTAACAATGACTGGTTCTAATGAAGAAGTTCCATATTCAGCAAATGCAAATTCAATCGCTTCCATATAAGCTCCGACAAGAGCCTCATTAGGCTTGACTCCTTTTCCTGCGTTAACGCATAAGGAACCCACTTTCGCACCTGGTCTTATACTCGCAAAAACAGGTATATCTATCGAGTCTAAGCGAGTGATATCTGTGACTCTAGAGATTCCAAGTTTTTTCGATATCGACTTTGCCCTTAAAAGGCTCTCCTCCAAAGATATCGAGCGGAGACTTGAGCTAAGTTCTAACAATTCTAACTTCCCTCGTTTACTCTGCGAAGTGCGATAGCCACATTGTCATTGTCGGCTTCAGACACTGCTCCGGATGCTACAAGTCCTTCAAGTAAAAATTGCGAAAGCTTAGCGGCGCTTTGAGCATCGATTTCAACAGATAATGGTTCTGCTTGAACAGTAAAATTATTATTGTCGGCTTCAGACACTGCTCCTGATGCAACTAATCCATCCCTTATAAATTTTTCAAAAGCTGCTAATGTTAGCACGTCTAATGATATTGAAACACGATCAGGGTAATTATTGCTCATCAATGTAACTCCTTCTTATTGTTTAACGATGAAGCTCACAGTCAGTAAGGCGCATTCTCTAATCGTAACCGATGACAGGACGAAGGAATCTGTTGCCTCCCTTCCTTTTCCCGTTAAGTCTGAAAAAGACGATAGAATCAAGGTTTCAAGCTCTCCTCGGTTTTCAATAAGCTAATCTTAATGACAATGACCGACTAGAGAATGGGAGTGCGAGATAGGGAAAGACCAAGTGATCGCTCAACTAAATAGATAATCGGAAAAGTCAGGTTCCCCCATTATACTCAAAAATACGGCTTTCCTGACCTTCAGTTGATACAAAAAGTTATGCTTAGTTGATGTGTCCTATCGTCATTTAGGGCAACACTGCGGGATAGTATGCCCTCTCGACTATTGTTACAGTGGCTTTTCTCAAGAAAAATGGCTGAAAGGCTTGACTACATAGGGTCTCAAGCTATGATAAAAACAATTATCACCTAGAAGTCAGGAGAGCCAAAAATACTGTCAAGCGCTATACGAAGTGAGATGCGATTACACTGTATATCATAGGGGATGTATCCACATCATAGATGATGTAAGCATCACGAAAGCTTTGACGAACAGATCTGTTCGTGAACCTAGCTCCTAATCCGATCTTCACGAACAAGAAGCTCACCCTTCAGAGCCATGCAAAAGCAAGAACCCCGGATTTTTTCTTCAGACCAAATAAATAAGGTAATGAGCAATTATTTCCTACTCACTTATTTCGGAAAGTGACAGGAGAGGGTTAGACTGCAACTCTGTAATTCCATATTTTTGTAATTGCATAATTCTAATTATCTTAGTGTGATATTAGAGGCTTACCAGCCCCAAAACTTTGATCTGCGCATTGTCTGAGCACTGTAAATATTGCTGTAGTGAGCTTAAGCTGGTATGCCCTGAGAGCTGTTGTAGATCTGCCATACTTGCACCATTTTGATGTGCATGGGTCAAGATTGAGCGTCTGAAAGAATGCGTAGAACAGCCTTTTAACCCATATTTGGTAAAGATTTTATTTAACACCTTGGCAGCAGTATCCTTGCTGTAGTGAGTCTCTGGTTTAACGCCAGCAAACAAATAGACTTGCTCTGTTGGTAGTGTTAGCAGATATTGATCCAAAATTGCAGCTAATTGAGGATGGACTAGTACTTGTCTGGTTTTCCCCATCTTGGTGGTATCTTTTTCAAAAGTGATGTGAGTTCCTACACAATTTCGCTTGAGTGAGCAGACCTCGCCAATTCTACCGGCAGTATAGAACAGTACTGCGACTAGTGCCCGATGTTTAAGATTAATGGTCTTATCATCCAGAATCTTTTTAAGTATCTCCCTGGGCAGAATTTCGGCTTTTCCATGCCTGTTCACTTTTGGCATTGACTTGACTTCTTATTTAGTAATATTTATTTATTATACCTTCTTTTGTAAAAAAGACGGTATAGAGCTAAATTAGTATATAACTATCCAAAGTCATTCAGGATATAGGTTACAGCTAGACATTGATATTTTGCCCACTCAGCAGTTGACTAGATGGTATTTATTATTGCAAATTAATCGCATTAAGCTTAATTTGCTTTGATAAGAAAGTACTCAAGAACTTTGCTTGGGTTTATCAAGTTGTGGAAGGGTTTACTTGTACATTTTTGGTGCGTTGGATTATTTTAGCCAAAATGTTCATTCATACCTTGATTCAGCAACGCCAGTTTTACTAAGGGTATTTTTCTAACGACGCAGTTGAGCGGACGAGATAGGCTTTAGCTTCTGAAGATCGCTTTCAAGAAGTCGGCTCCAACGCATTGTTAGGCATAATCGTATCTCATCGTAATCGCATCAATTTGACTTCTCTACAACTTGATCCTTTCATTTTAGCTGGGAGAGGCGATCACATAGCATCTTGCACGGAGAATTGCTTGGCATCAGAGCTACAAGTATCTACTGGATTTTCCATCTTTGATTTGCTTCATTGTTACAGCTATAAAGCTGCACTTTAGAAGCATTGGCACCATCCTGATTAGAGTCAGCATCTAAACACTTGCCAGGATAGGCAACTGACTTAATGAAACGACCATCAAATTGACTAGATATTTTTCATGCAACAAAGCCCTTTAGCGAAACTCTATGATGAACTGTTCCCAAGGACCAATAGCAGTACGATTTGCATTGACCCGTCCACCGCCACCATCTTCAGCTACTATGAACTGACCATTCTTTGTACGAAGTAGAACAATATCACCGCTATGAATTTTACCACTACCATTTGCTTTTAAGATCGTTATCTCTTCCCAAGGACCAGCATTTGGACGATCAACGTTCAGAGTTCCACCACCGCCATTTTCAGCAACAACGTATGTCCCTTTATCGGAAGCGAGATTAACTACGTCACCGCTGGTTAAGGAACCACCGTTCAAATCAATTAATCTGAAGGTTTCCCAAGGTCCTACGGCAGAACGATTAGCGTTGATAATTCCACTACCGCCATTTTCAGCGACAACATATAAACCTTTCGCCGCTGTTTTAAAGGAAACGTTAGAGCCAAAAGGTCTACTCATTACAATTGTCTTATTAGGTTGAGGCTGATTAGGAACAGATGGTGTAATTAATGCAGCAAGTTGCTCTTGAATCCTATCCCCAATAACTCGTTGAATCCAGTCATCAGTAGGTAGGCTTTGATGACCGCTCCTTTTGTTTTTATGTTTGCAGAACTCAAGCGTACCACAAGCTACTCGTACGACTGTTCCATCCGCATTTGTGTAAAAAGGTTGTTTCTCCTGATCACATTTTACTGCATCACACGGAAGGGAACCATTAACGTGGTAGTCAATTGGGAACGGCTCATTGTCCTGCCACCGATTGAAGAAATAATCAACATTACTTGGAACATTAAGAGCTTTGAGAGTAGCCCGAAGTCCTCCTGTTCTAACAGGATCAATAACAGCTACAAATTGGATACGACGATTAATTCGAGGTAAAAGCTTCAAAACTGAATCACCACCAAAACTGTGTCCAATAAGAATTAAAGGACGATTCTTATCAAGTTGATTATTGATGAAGTCTGCACCATCTCTCAAAAAAACCTCGTCAGTGCTTGTGTCTCCGCTCCTTCCATTGTTGTCGAAATTACTGTAGGGAACATATCGAGGTTCAGCATTCATTTGATTGATCAGCCGATTTTGTAGAGAATTCATTCCCCAAGAACAGCAATTTTGCCACCCATTTACAAAGACAACATAGGGGCCGTAATATGATTGCGCTGCTGCTGGCATTATCGCTAATTCTGTCCCAAGCAACGAAGTGCATAGTAATGCACCAATCTTGGTCAGTATCTTACCTAATTTCATTCAGTTACCTTTTACTTATAATTTTGCAACACAATCTTTGGCGAATTAGTTTAAATACTGCTTTTCATGTCCATGATCGCACTCTACAGATAACTGTTTGACTGCACTCTGACAATTACAGCAAATTAGAATCGATCATGGATGTGGTTCAATCGAGGGTAACACGGTGAAAGAGAACAAATCAGGCTAGGGTAAATAATAGGTGATCAAGTTGTTGCTGAAATTGCCCGCGCTATTACCTTTGCGCTACCTAAGTTCCGATAAGGGAATACTTACACCTTGCCCATAACCTGACTTGATCAAAACTGCACCAAAAACAACCCCTTGTCCGTAATCTGCCTGATTAAAGTTAGGGAAGCCTCCTACATAACCTCGTCGTGTTGCCCAATTGTTAATTGCGCGAAAGCGTTCCTCACTGCTTGAAGGAAATCCAAGTTCTTGAGCAGGGATATCTTGACTATCTACTGCCTCAGACGGGAGGAGAATAGCACCGTAGAACAGTCCTTTGCCACGATCTAATTGATGAAAGTTAGGATAGCCAGCAGCCGATCCGTTTTTACTTGCCCAATCCGCAACAGCACGAAATCGAGCGTCAGGTGATGGGGGAGAACCCAAGTCAACAGCATACAAAGACTGAGATGTGATTCCTGATCCCTTAAGACAAACTGCACCAAGTACATCGCCAGATGAGGAATGCCCCTGATGGAAATTGGGATAGCAACTGATATAGCCTCTATTTGATCCCCAATCATTCATCTTACGAAATCTGCCTTCAAAAGTTGCCCAATCTGGCGGCTGTGGTCTTGGGCTGTTTGGAGGGCAGGGTCCCAAAAGTCCACCACACCCTGCGATCGCTGGTTGAGCAGGAACAGAAGCCAGAGAAACAGCCCCCAACAGAACTAAACTAGAGAAAATCGTTAATTTCTTCATACTTTTTTGTGTATTAACTGTTACCGCATCACTATAACTCAGAATTTTGGATTAAACAAGCGGAAAAAGTCCGAAAAAGTCCAGTTTTCTAATTGGTCTTAAAAAAGACGAAAATAGTCGGTATGATGAAAAGGATATTTCTTTGGATAGTGCGATCGCCGCTTTCGTAAGATGCGTTAATTTATTAAAGCGATCGCACCCATGCAAAGATTTGTCGTGAATATCAAAGCTTTTTTTCCGCTACAGTGGGTTAGCTTGGGTTGTCTGTGGGATAGCTAGGCTGACTGGCTTGTAGGTTATCTGTTACCGCCAAATATGGTAACGGTTGAAAGGTTATCTGTCATAGCCAGCTTTAGCGTGTCCCTTGCTACCGCCCATTTTCTTATAAATGCTATCTAACCATTTTAAATATTTTCTCGAAAGCTCCAGAAAGGAAGTTAAATGTTGCCTATTATTGCGATCGCGACATCAGAATTTTACTAAGGGATAAGGTGCGATCGCCAAATCCCTCAATAAACTCCAAGAAATAATTACTCCCCAACAGTCAATTTATCAATCTTCATCATGATTTTTCTTCACATAACTACCGTTATTAGCGTGTTGATGACATCACTGATTATTTGTTCGTAATACTTTGCCGGTCTTGTGTCCAATAAATACTCACAAGATTCAACACATTTATAAAGCTCCCATGAGGATCTTCCTTTCCGCCTCAACTTTGGAATATCACTAATTCTTATTCGTTGAATCATTGTTTTAAGTAGTTTGATTTATGCGATATCTAGATCGAGCGATCTAGATCTTGACGTATCTGCTTTATGTATCATACTACCGATAACCCCAATTTGCTCTTTTGCGTATGTGAATATAATACAGATACAAACTTGGTAGATTGGGTCAACCTTCAATTCTTTCTAGCTTCTCAGCGGCACTCAAGAGGAAAGCCGAGTAAGCAGTTAATCATCAAACCTTTTGCCACCTAGTTCGGTTTGGTGCGTTGGGCTCTTTAACCTTAACTTACCTTCATGTAACCAGACCCTACTTAGAATTATGAAATTCTATAAATTTGCAATTGTAAAAATAAAAGCTTGACTGATTGAGATTTTTATTGCTATACCTTAATGAGTAGACCACAATTACAAAACTCTGTATTTATGCAATTGCGAAATTCCACAAAGGTGAAATTATAAAAATGATTATCTCGGTTGGAAGCGTTAAAGGTGGGGTTGGTAAGACAAACACTGCTATACATATTGCTGCATATTTTCAGCTACAGCCCACGTTGCTAGTAGATAGTGATCGAATTAGGGCTTCACTGCTTTGGAGCAAAAGAGGTCAATTGATGTTTGATGTGGTCGATGAGATCCAGCAGGCTAAGGCTATGAGAGCAAAACGCTATGAGCATATAGTATTTGATACTGAAGGCAGTATTACCGACACTGGTTTAAGGGAGCTTTCAACAGGCTCAGATCTGCTGGTAATTCCGGCAATACCAGAGGCATCAGCAACAGATGGATTAATTTACACCTTGCAGCAACTCGATGGCACTAAGGCAAAATACAAAATACTTTTGAATCGGGTCAAGCATAACAGAGTCAAAGAGGCGACTGAGCTTAGAGCAGCATTAAATGAAATGGAAGTACCAGTTTTTCAAACAGAGATTCCCGATCTTGCCGCATTTGATAAAGCGAGTGCTCAGGGAGTGGCAGTCTATGACGTTCAAGATCCCCGCGCTTCTCGAGCTTGGCAAAGTTTTTTAGATTTAGGAAAGGAGATTGAAGCAGATGCCTAAACCACCAGAAGTTAACAAATTTGCTCAAATGATGGCTAATGCTCGCAATCTTGAGCCCTTAGAAGAAAAAACAGAGCAAACTATACCTATAACGGATCCATCTGAAAACCGAAAAGAACGAGGTCGACCAGCAACAGGAAAACGTAGCAATAACGAATATGCCAGCACTACGGTTTTTTTAAAAAAGAAGACAAAAAAAGCAGCCGCACAAATCCTTCTAAACCGAGATGATCTCGATTTATCAGAGCTCCTAGAAAAACTTTTAACAGACTGGATTTCTAAAAATTCATAATTATGCAATTGCAAAAATTCATAATTTCAGATTGTTCCACTTCCCACAGACGCGCTTTTATATATATATATATATTTTTG
>CAISPN010000115.1 GCA_903887375.1 uncultured cyanobacterium | reverse complement strand
GTATTTGTAATTCTATATCCACTGCTCTGTCTACCAACTAGCTTTTTTTTCTTGATTCCTTATATTCATTATATTCGGAAAATAACATAAGAGGGATATGTTGTTCATTATCCGATTGTTAGTTTTTTCAATCAGATCCCCATATCATTTAATTCAAAATTAGTTAATATATTGATTTTATTATTACTTAATTTTTTAGGGGCTTTTATTTCAATTGCTCTGGCTTGGGTTTTAGAATGCGTAATACATGTGAGAATAGCTAAAAACTTAAAAAAAATATTCAAGATTAATTGATTGATTATATGTTTTTGAGTCACATACAAGACAAAAATCATCTACCCCTAAGGTCAAAATAAATAAAAATAGAACGAATCTATCGAATTATCTAGTTAAAATTGAAATAAAAATCAAGATAAAAATCATGGACTCAATCTCCCAACAAGCAGCTCTTAGTGCTTATGGTATAGCCAGAGCAACAGTACAACGAACGCCTCTAACAGAACAAGAAGTTAGATTAATTGATGGCTATTGGCGAGCAGCCAATTATCTAGCTGTGGGCATGATCTATTTGAGAGATAATCCTCTTTTGAGAGAGCCTTTAAAAATTGAACATATCAAAAAACGTCTACTTGGGCATTGGGGATCTAGCCCTGGATTAGCCTTTATCTACACTCACCTAAATCGTATTATTAATAAATATCAGCAAAATATGATCTATATGGCCGGTCCAGGTCATGGCGCCCCTGGTGTACTTGGACCAGTCTATCTAGAAGGTACATATTCAGAAATTTATACAGATATAACTGAAGATGAAGAAGGGCTCAAAAAGTTTTTCAAACAATTTTCCTTCCCGGGTGGAATTGGGAGTCATTGCACACCGGAGACACCTGGCTCGATCCATGAAGGTGGAGAGCTGGGTTATGTACTTTCTCATGCTGCTGGAGCTGCTTTTGATAATCCAGATTTAATAGTGGCTGCTGTAGTAGGAGATGGTGAAGCTGAAACGGGTCCGCTTGCTACATCTTGGCATATCAATAAATTTCTCAACCCTATCCGAGATGGCGCAGTATTACCTATATTGCATCTCAATGGCTACAAGATTAACAATCCAACTATCTTGGCACGTACTAGTCATGAAAACCTAGAAAATCTTTTCAAAGGTTATGGCTATGCACCTTATTTTGTAGAAGGCAGTGATCCTGATTCTATGCATCAGGCAATGGCCGCTACCTTGGATCACTGCATAGAGCAAATTCACCAAATCAAACAACAAGCCAGCTCAAGCATACCTCGCTGGCCAATGATCATCTTGCGCGCTCCCAAAGGTTGGACTGGACCTAAGCAAGTCAATGGCAAAAAAGTAGAAGGTTTCTGGCGAGCGCACCAAGTACCTATGTCTGATGTGGCTAAAAACCCTGCTAATCTTGAGCTTTTAGAGCAGTGGATGCGCAGCTACAGGCCTCAAGAGCTCTTTGATGAAAATGGAACCTTGGTTGAAGAGTTGAAAGCCCTAGCCCCTGGCGGGAATTTGAGAATGAGCGCCCAACCAAGAACTAATGGTGGAATGGTACGCAAAGAATTAAATTTGCCTGATTTTCGTCAATATGCTCTAGAAATAACTCAACCAGGAAAGATAGAAGCAGAAAATACCAAAATTTTAGGAACTTTCTTGCGCGATGTCATGCGCAACAATATGACAAATTTTCGAGTATTTGGACCAGATGAGAACACCTCTAACAAACTGCAAGATATTTACCAAGTCAGTAAAAAATTCTGGATTGAAGAATATTTTCCAGAAGATGAAGATGGAACTGAAATAGCCACCGATGGGCGTGTAATTGAAATGTTGAGTGAGCATACCTTAGAGGGAATGCTAGAGGGCTATTTACTTACTGGTAGACATGGGTTTTTCTCAACTTATGAAGCTTTTGTCCATGTGATCGATTCGATGTTTAACCAACATGCTAAATGGTTGGATATCTGTAACCATATTGCTTGGCGTAGTGATATTTCATCTTTAAATCTGCTGATTACTTCCACCGTATGGAGACAGGATCACAATGGCTTTACTCATCAAGATCCAGGTTTTCTCGATGTAGTAGTCAATAAGAGCGCTTCAGTTACTCGGATCTATTTGCCACCTGATGTCAATAGTCTCTTATCGGTAGCTAATCATTCACTCAAAAGTAAGAACTATGTCAATGTGATCGTCTCGGATAAACAGTTACATCTACAGTATATGGATATGGACTCGGCCATTAAACACTGTATTAAAGGGTTAGGTATTTGGAATTGGGCAAGTAACGATCAAGGTAGCGAACCAGATTTAGTAATGGTAGCTGCAGGGGATATTCCAACCCAAGAAGCTCTAGCAGCAACAGTATTACTACGAGAGGAATTTTCCGATCTCAAAATTCGTTTTATCAATATTGTCGATCTGTTCAAATTGCAACCAAATACTGAACATCCCCATGGTCTATCTCATCGTGAATTTGATAGCTTGTTTACCTTAGATAAACCTATTATTTTTAATTTTCATGGTTATCCCTGGCTGATTCATAGATTAGCTTATAGTAGGCATAATCATGAGAATATGCATGTTCGAGGTTATAAAGAAAAAGGAAATATCAATACTCCTATGGAACTGGCAATTAACAACCAAGTTGATAGGTTTACCCTCGCTATTGACGCTATTGAAAGAATGCCTCAATATCTTGTAAAAGGAGCTCATGCGGTAGCAAAATTTCGTGATATGCAAATTGAAGCGCGCAACTATGCTCATGAGCATGGAGTGGATATGCCTGAATTAACTCATTGGCAATGGCCATACTAAGGTAAAAAATGAAAGTAGCTGTATTTAGCACAGAATCATATGATCGTCACTTTTTGGATCTAAGCAATTTATCTGCTGGGAATAATCACCAATTTGTTTACTACGAAAACCGCTTAGAACCCAAGAGCGGATCTCTAGCTAAAGGGTCTCAGGCGATCTGCGCATTTGTCAATGATGATCTAGGAGCCGAAACCCTGAAGATTTTGGCAGAGCAGGGAATCAAATTAATTACCTTGCGCTGTACGGGATTTAATAATGTGGATCTAGCCGAGGCCTCTAAACTGGGGATCAAGGTCTTGAGAGTTTCGAGCTACTCTCCTTATTCAGTCGCCGAACATGCAGTTGGTCTAATATTGATGCTCAATCGAAAATTATATCGAGCTTACAATCGTGTGCGTGATGATAATTTTTCTCTTGCAGGTCTATTGGGCTTTGATCTCCATGGTAAAATCTGCGGAGTTATAGGAACTGGCAAAATTGGGCTTTGTTTTGCTAAAATTATGTCCGGTTTTGGCTGTAATGTATTGGGTTATGATACCCAGCCTAACTCCAAGTTTACAGAGCTTGCTAATGCTACTTATGTAGAATTGGAGGAACTTCTATCGAGATCTGATATTATCTCTCTTCATTGTCCACTTCTACCACAAACCTATCATTTGATTAATAAAGATACCATAGCCCTGATGAAGCCAGGTGTGATGTTAATCAATACTAGCAGAGGAGCTTTGGTCGATACTCTAGCAACTATTGAAGGAATCAAATCTCATCGTATAGGCTATCTTGGTATTGATGTTTATGAAGAAGAAGAAGAACTATTCTTTCGTGATTGGACAGGTAAAATAATTCAAGATGATATCTTTCAACTTCTTCAATCTTTTCACAACGTTGTGATTACTGCTCATCAAGCTTTTTTTACAGAAAATGCGCTCAATGATATCACTAAGACTACTATTGAGAATCTGACAGATTTTGAAAAAGGTAATCCCTTGATCAATGAGGTATCTGTTAAGTAAGCAATTTTAGTTGCTTTACAAGCACTGATAATTCATCCAATGTAAATTTAGTATGGAGCAACTATCTCTTTTTAGAGAACCAGATAATTTTCGCCATAAGCCCCCGACTGTTGTGATGTCTAAAGATTTTCTATTGGGTTGGAAAGAGCGGATTTACAGCTATCAGCAAACAGTCAAAAGCAATCCGCCTAGTCGTCAGATCAGTTTATTTGCCGAAGTTGATCATTTTGATCCTGAGCAAATTGATCCTTTTGAACTACTATTTCAACCTTTAGAATTCTACTCAGCTTGTGATCTTAGTGAGTCGAACTGTCTGTATTTTCTTGTAGATCTAGCTAATCCCATCTTGCTATATATCGGCGAGACGAAGCAAAACCCCAAAAAAAGATGGTTAAACCATGATTGTCAGGATTATATTGCTAATTATCTAGATCTACATTATCGCTACAAGTTAAGTACTAACCTCAGGCTTGGATTTTGGTGGGATACGCCCAAAGAAAGACAAGCTAGACAAAACATAGAGCAGCTATTAATTGGCAAATGGCGAGCGCCTTTTAATAAACAATGTTGGGATATTTACGGTCAGCCATTTAAAAAATTGCCAAAAATTAGTTGTTAAATCCAGGCAGACGGGCTTTACAACCTCTATTGAGAATACCATTTAATCCCCAAGCTGCACATTCAATCGAGTGGGTGGTTTGGGGGCTACTAGCTAGTGTATAGTCACAAGAGACATAGCCATTGCCATCTGAATCTACGGCTTGGCAATGAGCTCCGTTTACTTCTTGGCGTAAAACAGAAGAAACATAACCTTTAAGTTGATTTTCGGCAAAGCTTTTGCCAAAGAAATATTGGCCAATTCCTCTACCTGCTGTCAGCAAAAAGAGTGCGCTGCCAATGACAATTATCCCCAGACTACCTAAAAACAAAAGAATTTTGAGTGATAAATTGGATTTATGTGTTCTACTCATGAGACTATTAATTTATCTTACGTTTCAACTTTCCAAATTATAATGATTATTAAGCTTTAGAGAGACAATTGCGCCAAGATCTGTGATAACTGTTAACATCTACTTCGATCTATTCAGTAAAGATTAACAAAAACTCACTAAAATAGAAGAAAAACAACTAAAGTGACAATGATCCCAACCGTAATTGAGACTTCTGGCCGCGGAGAGCGTGCCTTTGACATATACTCCAGACTGCTAAGAGAGCGCATAGTATTTCTTGGCAAAGAGGTCAGGGATGAAATGGCCAATCTGATTGTGGCCCAGCTACTCTATCTTGAGTCTGAAGATCCTGACAAAGATATTTATCTCTATATCAATTCCCCAGGTGGTTCTGTTTCTGCTGGGATGGGTATATTTGACACTATGAATCAGATCAAACCTAATGTTTCTACTATCTGCGTAGGACTAGCTGCCAGCATGGGAGCTTTTCTTTTAAGTGCTGGTACTAAAGGTAAGAGATTGAGCCTACCCAATTCCCGGATTATGATCCATCAGCCTCTAGGTGGGGCTCAGGGACAAGCCACTGATATTGAGATCCAGGCTAAAGAAATTCTTTATATCAAAGGTCTGTTAAATCAGCATCTGGCTAGTCATACTGGTCAACCTTTGGAAAAAATTGCCGAAGATACCGAAAGAGACTTTTTCATGTCAGCAGAGGAAGCCAAAGAATATGGCTTGATTGATCAAGTGATTGATTCTCGCCCAAGTGCAACCCGTCCGCCTGAATTATAAAAGCTAGTAGCTTTTCTCAAGATGGAAATTAGAGTAATTACCGACTTTGATGGGCCGCTGATGGACGTTTCTGGGCGTTATTATCATGTCTATCAGCTCTGTCTAGAAAAAAACAAAGCCAAAGAGGATGATATTCGTCCACTTTCTAAACAAGAGTTTTGGCAACTCAAACGAGATAGAGTAGCAGAAGAGGAGATAGGAATAATTTCTGGCTTAGCACATCAAAGAGCTAAATCTTTTGCCAAAATGCGCAGAGAAACTGTCCATAATCTCTGTTATTTTCAGCATGATGAAATTATTCCAGAAGCTCTTGAAGCCCTAGTAAGAATTCAAGATCTAGGACTAGATCTAGCTCTTATGACCATGAGAAGAAAACGTGAGCTAGTAGAGTCCTTTGAAAAATATGAGCTTGCTCGTTTTTTTAAAGAAGATCGTTGCTATCATCTCTCTGATAATTTTGTTAAAACCACTGATGTACAAGATAAACCCAAATTGATGGACAGAGCCCAGCAGGAATTGCCTCCAGCTAGAGTAACCTGGATGGTGGGTGATACTGAGGCTGATATTGCAGCAGCTAAAAAATATCAAATAAAAATGATTGCTGTTCTATCGGGAATACGCTCCAAGCAAGAGCTAGAAAAACATGAACCTGACTATATTGTTGACAATCTAGCCCAAGCAGTCGATCTGATTGCAGATAGTATCTAATTATTTTTTATTATTTTTTATTATTTTTTATCTGCAAGCTTGAGTTGTTCAATATTCCAAAAACCTCCACCAAGAGCGGAGTACTTAACCCCCTCAATCCTATTACTCATAGCAGTCATAGAATAGGGGTTGACTAGATATATATAGGGCAAATATTGAGAAATAATCTGTTGGGTCTTATTGTAGATTGCCTTTCGTTTTTCAAAATCTAATTCCTTAGCTCCTTGGATATAAAGATTGGCAATTTGCTTTTCCCAGTCTGTGAATATTTGTCCTTGGATTGGCTGGGCTCCAGGTTGAGGTTTTTGGTTGAAGCTATGCAAACTGCCATCGGTAAACCAGACATTAGCCCCATCATTGGGCTCATTGCCACCAGTAAAACCCAACAAGAAACAATCCCAATCTAGGCTATTGCTGAGGCGATCTACTAATACATTAAAATTAATGGGACTAAAATCTACTTTAATACCAATTTTTTCAAGATCTTGCTTGATTTGAGCGCCCATGGCTTCTCTGATTTTGTTACCAGCATTAGTGATCAAGGAAAAGTTGACCCGGTTGCCTTGACTATCAAATAATTCTTGTTTTTCGTTGTATTTAAAGCCTTTACTTAATAAAAGTGATTTAGCTTTTTCTATGTTGTACTGATATCCCTTGAGGTTTTTATCATAAAAAGGAGATTGCTTAGAAATATCAGAGTCCTGCACCTCTCCTAGTCCGCGAAATACATTATTGATCATGCGCTTTCTATCAATAGCATAGGCTACTGCTTGGCGAAATTCGAGAGTATTGAACCAACGGGATTTAATAGAATCTACTAGTGGCTTACCATTGCGGCTACCTTGGTTGAGGTTAAAAGAAATAAAACTAGTGCCGTAGGCAGGACCACCATTGTAGATAGTGAAATTGCCCTTTTTCTCTTCGCGTTTTAAAAGCGAGAAATAGTCAGGTGAGACCGCAATTGAATCAAGACCACCGGAGCGAAATTGAATCAAAGAGGTATCAGTCGATTCCACAATACTCCAGACCACTTGTTGGATATGGGGAAGTCCTTTTTTCCAATAGTAGGGATTTTTCTCAAAAATCAAACGCTCATTGGTTTGGTAATTTTTTAATTTGTAGGGGCCATTGACCACAATTTGCTCAGCAGGAGTATCTACCCCCCAAATACTTAAAAACTTTGGTCTGCCATCTTGACCCTTGCCTTTACTAAATTTTTCTAATATATGTTTGGGCAAAATGGGGTAACTGGCAGCATCTAAAAAGGGAGCAAAAGGCTCAGAAATAGTAAATTCTACTTGTTGAGCATTAATTTTACGTACCTTGGGCAAAGTTTGTTTTTGGCCTACCCTAAGTCCATCTCTGCCATTAAAGGGAATCTCAGGATTGAGGTAAATATCATTGTAGGTAAAGATTACATCATCTACAGTCAGTGGTTGCCCATCAGACCATTTGAGATCCGGCCTTAGCTTAAAAGTAAGACGTAAATGATCCTCAGAAATGGTCCAACTTTCGGCTTGTTGTGGCTCTTTTTTTCCAGTGAGGGGATTTTCAGTAATCAATCCTTCATAGGTCAGACTAAAAATATTGGGAGATTCTTTAGATAGCACGTAGTTAAAAGTCTTAGGATCACTTAAAACCGAGAGTATAAGAGTTGAATCTAGAGAATGAGTCCCTCTACAAGCTGCCAAGGCAAAGCAAAGCAAGCCACTTATAACAATTAATAAAAATCTATTGCTCTTTTTTATTATTGTTATCATGTCTGCCTAATTGATAAATTCCACAAGAAATAGTAAATAGAATGCCTAGGCTGATCCCCCAGCTATTACCTAAAGCTAGCTCTAATAGATAATTGGCGATAAAACCTAGTAACAAAAAGGGAATGATACTAGAGATAGACGCGTAGAACAAATTGATCGATAAGTTATGCTCAATCTGAGCAATTAACCATTCTCTAAACCCTGAAAAGCTCAGATAAAGAGCTAATGACCAAAGACAACTACCTGCAACTATAGAGGGACTTAAGGGAAATAATTTATCTAACATAAAAGCCAAATAAAGCTATTGTAAAATCTTTTCTAATTGATTTTGTTGCCAGAGGAACTGATAAAGTCCAGTTTGCTCAAGCAGTTCGCTATGGGTCCCAATCTGGACTATCTCTCCTTTCTCCATCACAAAGATGCGATCTGCTTTGGCAGCGGCCGAAAGCTGATGAGAAATAAAGACAATTGTTTTGCCCTGCGCGTTGGAGAAGTTTTTAAGAATCTCTGAAGCAGTTTGATTATCAACACTAGCTAGGCAGTCATCCAGGATGATAATTGGCGCATCTATTGTCAAGGCTCTAGCTAGTGACATTCTCTGCCTTTGTCCACCTGAGAGAGTTATCCCTCTTTCCCCAACCAAACTATCGTACTGTTCAGGGAAATTGAGAATTTCTTGGTGAATTTGAGCAAGTTTGGCTGAACGCTCAACTTTGAGGTTTTCTGCTAGAGGATCGCCGTAGCGAATATTATTGCGTATATCAGTGCTAAAGAGAAAGCTCTCTTGGGGTACATAGGCAATGGCTCGGCGCAAGTCTTCTAATTTAACAGAAGTGATATCTTGCCCATCAATAAAAAGCTGATCTGGAGCAATATCCAACATTCGGGGTATGGCATTAGCTAGGGTTGATTTTCCACTGCCAACTCCACCTACTATAGCAATGAGCTCTCCTGGATTAATCTCAAAGTTGAGATTTTTCAGAGCAGGAACTAGTGAGCCTGGATAAGTGTAATTTAAGTTAATAGCTTTAATAGCGCCTTTAACTTCATTTTTAGATAGAGCTAAAGGATGATCGATATTACTGATTTTAGGTTGACTTTGAAAGATTTCTTCAATGCGGTCAATACTCACTTCCCCTCTTTGATAGGCTGTGATGGTAAAGCCAAGCAATGCGGTAGGAAATACTAATCTTTCTATTAAGATCAAAAGTGCTAAAAAATCGCCAACTTTGATCTGCCCTTTAAATATGGCAATCCCGCCAGCCCAAAGTAGAATCAATAAACTCAAAGAGGTTATCCCCTCTACAATTGCAAAGAGAAAATTGCGAGTTTGGACTAACTTTAAATTAGACTGCAGAAGAGCTTGATTTTTTTTGTTAAAGGCTGCTCTTTCGTTTTCCTCTTGGCTATAGATTTTGATTAAGGCAATCCCACTGATATCTTCTTGGATCATTTCGCTAAGATCTGAAAGGTTTTTTTGTATTTCAGATTGCTGATCTCTTAATTTGCCGCTAAAGACCTTGACAGTAATCAACATCAAGGGATAAACAGAAAGAGCCATCAAGCTCAAGGGTAAATCTAAAGCCAACATTGCCGGCAAGGTCAAGGCATAGGCAAAAATAGTATTGATCAAACTCAAAAGTGCAAAACCAACTAGCCTGCGGATATTTTCCACATCACTAGTAGATCTATTGATTAGATCGCCAGAAGTATTGATCGAAAAGTAAGAGGGTTCTAGTTTGAGCAAATGATCAAATATTTTTTGCTTGAGATAGATTTCTACCTGCCGACCAGCTCCAAAAAGGGCAATACGTGAAACTATACGAATTGCCCACATCAAACTTATCAAAACAGCTAATAAAATTATCTGCTGCTGAAGATGCCCTAACTCAAAGCGAGTACTCAGGGTATTGGTTGTATTTTTAATCATCAAGGGGATATAAACACCCAAGACATTGACAATGAACAATGAAACCACACCAATGAGGATTGATGTCCAGTTAGGACGCAGATATTGCCAAAGCTTACGAATCCTTCTATTGGTCATATATATATTGTTACCAGATATAGAGCAGCAAAAATAGAATAATCCAGATAATATCAACAAAATGCCAAAATAAAGAAGCTGCGCTCACTCCTGAATGACCTGCTTCATAGTTACCAGGAGCTAAAGAACGAACATACATTATCAAAAGTAAAATCACACCAGCTAAAACATGCAAGCCATGGAAACCAGTCAAGAGATAGAAAGTGGCCCCAACTGGCCCTGCCTTGATGCCAAAGGGCATATCTTTCCATTCAAGGGCTTGGCCAAATAAAAAAACGATACCCAAAGCTACTGTAAATAACCAAAGCCGACGAAAGGTAATAAGTTTGCCAGCTTTAAGCGCGCTTTCAGCAAAATGGATGATAACACTACTGAAGATCAAAATAGCAGTATTGAGAGCCGCTTTAGATACATCTAGTCCTGTGACTCCATCGGGAAACCAATGCGGACTCTTGATGCGCAAAATAGCATAGGTCACAAAAAAGCTGACAAATACAATACTCTCTGAGAGAAGAAATATCAAAAAACCCAATGGCAGATGATCTTGATGAGCTTCTTGATGTGAATTATTTGTTGATCGACTTGGTTGTTGCATGCTAAATCGAATGAAGATCTGAATTTACTCGAGAGATTTGCTCTCCATAATCATAAGGCTCTCTAGTAACAATGGGAATTTCTGCAAAGTTTTCTACAGGTGGAGGCGAAGAAACAGTCCATTCCAATCCACTAGCAAGCCAGGGATTATTGCCAACTTTATGGCCTCTCAACCAAGAGCTGATGATATTAGCCACAAAAGGAAGAGTAGACATGCCTAACAAGAATGCGCCTAAACTTGCAACTATGTTCCATCCTGTATATTGTGGATCATAAGATGAAACTCGACGTAACATTCCCTGCAGACCAACTGGGTGCATTGGGAAAAAATTCAAATTTGCTCCTAGAAAAGTCAACCAAAAATGAATCTTACCCCAAGATTCTATATACATTCGTCCAGTTATCTTAGGAAACCAGAAGTAGATTCCTCCATAGATTGCCATAGTCACTGTGCCAAAGACAACGTAGTGAAAATGTCCAACTACAAAATAAGTATTATTGACATGGATATCAAAAGGAGCCGATGCCATCATTACCCCAGTGATACCAGCAAACAAAAACATAACGATACCTCCTAAGCAAAAGAGCATAGGAGTATCTAAATGGAGTTTACCCTTCCAAAGGGTAGCCACCCAAGCAAAAACTTTAACTCCAGTGGGAACTGCCACCAACATCGTAGAGGCCATAAAAAAGATGCGCATCCAATTAGGAGTAGCACTGGCAAACATGTGATGAGCCCAGACAAAAGTACCGACAATGGCAATAATAAAAGAGGAAACAGCAACTACTTTATAACCAAATAGTGGCTTGCGAGCAAAAGCAGGAATCACCTCTGAAAAAACGCCGAAAGCAGGTAGGGCCATGACATAGACGGCAGGATGAGAATAAAACCAAAAAAGATGTTGATAAATAATCGGATCCCCGTTTTTGAAAGGAGAAAAGAAATCTGTACCAAAAGAAAGGTCAAAGAGCAACATAATTGCAGCTCCTGTCAAAGCAGGCAAGCAAAATAATTGCAGTAACTGCGCGCTAAATATAGTCCAAACATAGACTGGCATTTTGAAATAAGTCATACCTGGAGCGCGCATCTGAATAATAGTCGTTACAAAATTAACCCCCCCCATAATCGAAGAAACCCCAGAAATCGCCACTGCCAATAACCAGACAAATTCCCCATTAATTAAATGGCCAGAAGGATTTTGGATACTCACTGGTGGATAGGACCACCAACCAGCTTGCGCAGTCCCGCTAGGTAAAAAGAAACTCAATAGTAACAAAATACCAACTATCGGTATTTGCCAAAAAGCAATAGCATTGAGCTTTGGAAAAGCCATATCCCTAGCGCCAATCATCAGCGGTACGAGATAGTTAGCTAATCCCAAATTTGCTGGAAAGATCCACAAAAAGATCATGATCGTTCCATGCATAGTAAATAGTCCGTTATAAAGCGAACGATTGACTACATCCAACTGCGGTGTGAGTAGTTCAGCTCTGACAATCATCGCCAATAGTCCGCCGATGAGAAAGAAAATAAAAGATGTAACTAGGTACTGTACCCCGATCACTTTATGGTCGGTGCTAAAACTAAAGTATTCTCGCCAGTGAGTTTTGCTATGCGCATGATTGCTATCTGCAATATTAGTCATTAATAACCTTCCAAGTTAATAAATTTTTAGTTAGCAGGCACTACCGTAGGCCAATGAAAATGAGTGGGATTTGTGATGTAATGTTTATGCTCGGCAGCTGCTAGGTTAGTTTCAAGCGAAGGCTTTTGGTTTTTAGCTTGAGTTAACCATTTACTATAAGTATCAAGTGAATCAACATAGACATCTGCGCTCATGAGTGAAAAATAGGTACCACTAAATTGGGAATCTTCTAGTTGATATTTACCAATACGATTGGCGGTTAATCGCAGCTCAATGGTGCGATTAGGGACTATATCCTGCTTGATTCGAAAATTAGGTACAAAAAAGCCATGTATTACATCTTCAGATTTGAGTAGTAACTTAACCCGCTGATTGAGTGGCAGATGCAGCTGACTACTAGTGATATTGCTGCTGGGATAATAAAAAGACCAAGACCATTGTCTGGCAGTCACTTCAATTGTTTCACTAGCTTGGGCAGCCTCAGCGGCATAAGCTGATTCTTCCAAAGGATTGTGAAGATGGACTATCGGTAGATTTCCCAGAATGTTCATCCTTTGATAAATGTCATAGCTATAACTTGTGATCCAAATTACTAATATCAGGGGAATTACAGTCCAGACAATCTCTAATGTTAAATTGCCCTTGATAGGCTGAGCATCGCTTTTATCTCCTTTAACTGCTCGAAAAGAAACAATTGAGTAGAGGAGCATTCCCAATACTCCCAAAAATACCAGAGAGCCTAGAGTTACCAAGAAACTAAATAAATCTCCAACAGGCTGAGCTTCCAAAGCCGCTGGAGTAGGAAGCCAATTGTAGGCTTGCTGCCCTAGATAGTTGCTGGCAATAATGATCACAATTACAAATAAAGCCAGCAGAATAATATTAAAAAGCTTCATAAGATTTAGTTGAGGATTTGATTAGGATTTTGGCCTTGTTGGATTAAATTAGCTGCTGTGCTGTGGATTCCAAATTCTGCCCCCAACTGCGCGCCCAAGGTACCATGAATAAACATATAGCCCATAATAAATACCCCAATAAGTAAATAACTCCATTTAGCTTGATGAATATTATTTTTGCGCCAACTATAGCGCTGAAAACCACGCCAAACAGTCATAGCTGCCATCATAATCAAGAGCAATACTCCACCAATGCCATGTAAAAGCATAGTAGGTCCTGCCTCTAAGCCCCAGGAACTCTTAACATTAGTTGCTGGATTGGCTAATAAAATTTCAAAAAAACCAAACAATACAGTAAAAAAAGAGATAACTGTAGAGGCTAAAACATTATACCAAGCAACATCATAGAGATTTTCTCTAGTGGTAGGTATTACTAAAAACTTAAAAATAGGATGATCTAGTTTAAAGAAAGTACCTAAAAAGTCAAAGATAATCCCAATGATAAACAAACCAAGGCTCAGATGAACTAAATTAGGATGTACAGGAAAACGATATGGCAGACCATTGACGCCTAATTCTATTCCCAATTGTTTTAACTGATCGATCAAAGTTGGGTTCATTTGAGCAAGCCCTCTTTTGTCGCTTGAACTACTGGCACAGTATGCAAGCTATAGACCCAACCGACTAGATCTCCTAGATAAATTTGCAGACAGACCAGACACATTAAAAATGTCACAACAGCTAGATAAATTACTGGAATTCTCAGAGGATTGCGGATTCGCAATATTCCCCTCCAAGCAGTAATTGCTACCAAAATTACTGAAATTGACCAGCCATTGATTGTATGCCAGACCAAAACCGGCTCAGCTGCTGGGTAGGGTTCAGCTAGAGATGCTTCAAATTCACCAAATATAACTGCAAAAAAGATAGCAACTGCCGCAACGAGCATATTCCACCAACTCACCTCAAATAGGTGATAACTGCGTTTGAGATAACCTGCGATATCACAAAAGTAAGCAAAGAAAACCATGGCAATGACAAAATGCACTACAACTGGATGCATAGTGTCTGGATATGGCAGGTTTTTATCATTCAAAGGAAGTAAGCTCATGGCATCTTATGGATCAATGGGTGATTGGATCTATGCTGTTTTTCATTGATTGGAGTAAGCAGTGCAAAATAGGCAAAGATAAAAAAGGCAATATGAAAGGCAAAAGTAAAAGCGATTACCACCATATGCTCTTTTTTCTCAGCAGCAGTCAAATTTGGCTTATTCATATTCTTCTTTGGGAAGGAAACACGAAGGGTCGAAAAGATTGATAGTTTCGCTTTTAAGCCACTGTTTAGTTGCTTTGAAGTTATGAATTGGAGTCGGTAGCATTTCTATATAGGCTGCATGACGGATTATATCGGCAGATTTTCCTTCAATTTTGAACTTATCAAAAATATTGGCCGCTGAATAACCCGATCCTAGTTTCATTAAAGTACCTCGTAGTTTAGCCTGACAATTAGCAAGAGCTCGTCCATCTTCAAGAGCATCTAGATTTTGAGCAATTGTTGTTCCCTGTTGATAGGCTATCTGCGCTAAGGCTGGTTGAGCTTGCTGTTGAACTTCTACGCAATCTCCTGCTGCAAAAACTTCTGGATAATCAAGCAATTGTAGGGTTTGGCTTACAAAAGGCAGTCCATTTTTATTTAGGTGTTCTGCTGGAATCTGTTTGCTGATCAATTGAATCAAGGGATGAACTGCTATTCCGGCTGTCCAGATAACGGTTTGAGTTTTTAGAGCCTGGATCTGCTCACTATCAACGCCTTGGTATTCTAAGCGATCTTTATATACTCCTTTGACCTTTGCCCCTAAGAGCAAATTAACTGGTATTATCCTGTCTTTGAGAGCTGCTAAAGCTACATCTTTGAGAGCGGCATTGGCGTCTCCAGATAAAATGGTCTGGGCTCGATTGATTAAAACAACTTTGATCTCCTGGATGTTACCACCTAATTTGGCATACCAAGTTGGCAGGAGATCAGCTAAAGTTGCTGCCATCTCAACCCCAGTAGGACCAGCCCCAACAATAGCAAAAGTGAGCATTGCAAGGCGGCTTTGCTCATCTTTATTTTCTATGGCACTAGAGAGACAGCTTTGAATTTGACTTTTAAGTCTGAGCATATCCTCTCTAGTTCTAAAAGGAAATACATTTTCTGGTGTTCCAGGGGTATTCATATAACCTTGAATACTGCCTACACTTAAAACCAGTTGATCGTATAAGTATTGATCTCCAGAAGCCAAAGTGATTTGTTTTTGACTTAGATCGACATCCATCACTCGATCTTTAATGAAATTAATCTTAGTGTTTTGTAATAATTCTTGATATGAAGGACATACTGTATTTTCAGCTAACTCGCTAGTGAGCGCATCAAAGAGCATTGGCTTAAAAACAAAGCGATCTTGGCTGTCAATTAGAGTAATTGAAGGCTTGTAATTCTTGCAGCGCATGTGTAATGCCGCAAATAATCCGGCAAAACCTGCGCCTATAATCATCGTAGTTTGATTTGATTGATTCATCTAGAGATAGTAAACTATAAAAGCTATAATTTACCGACAATAATAGCTGAAATAATATTTCAAATCAAGACTAATAGTAGTCAATTTAGTGCTTGGGGATGATACCACAATCGAACAATTTAGTCAAAATTGGCTCAGAAATTTGACTGAAAAAGCGCGCCTTAAGTTGGGGATCAGCCTTAAGAGCGGCAATGAATTTAGCCTTTACCTTTGCTTTGGTGGGATCTTCTGTAGTAGAAGATTTCATAGCACTGCCACTTTTTAGATCCTGGCAACTCATGCCATTGAACTTTTCAACAGTCTTTGTGGCAAATTTATCAACCAGGTTGTCTGCCATTTTTTCTTGTGAATAGGCAAGTGAAGCAGAGCCTAGAATTGTTAACAAGGCAACGCTAGTGGATATAGCAAGGTTTGTTCTGTTTTGAGAAAAAGATTTCATGGTTATATTTTGAATTTGTTTATTATCTAATTAATTATTATACAGATATCTAACCTAAGGCAACAGTATTTATTGCTGGAGAGTTATACTATTGCTTTTTTTGAATTTCACAATTGTTTCTATTATTTGATTTTGGGAATTTCCACTTAAAATATTAAAACTATGAGCAGACTGAAGATAAGGTGAATATTTTTCATCTCCGGCTATATATACCTGATTAAATGCCAATGCCAAAGCATTAAACTCTTTATCTATAGAAGCCGAATCGGGTATCTCAAATGCTCCTATAGCTTCAATTGATGAGCTGATACCAGAATCGAGTTTAGAAAAATCAACATGAGTTCCTCCTTCTTCCATCATCCAGTATTTTTTACTTGAGCCAAGCCAAATAAAAGAAGCTGCCTGTTCAAAAACAGAAGGAGTGATGTGATCATGACTACCAGAAACCAACAATACTGGAATATTAACATCAGCAAGCCCCTTGGCTCCAAATAAACTGCGGTTGACTGGATTTAACCCTATAATTGCCCCAATACGTTTATCCTGTAATTGATAATCTTGATGAGGTAAATCTAAAGCTCTACATTCTAAAAGTAGGGCAATATTGAGCATTGTATAAGGCTTACCACAGTCCTTGGCTAAATTTTCAAAGTCAATTTTAGCTCCTGCCAATGACAATACGGTATAGCCGCCAAAAGAATGGCCAATAGCTCCTACATGGGTGAGATTGAGTTTTCCTGCAAACTCAGAATTGTTTCTACGTTCAAGCTCATCAATAACGTAGCTAACATCTAAAGGGCGGTTAATGAATTCATTGAGATCAAAGACATTGCGATGATAACCTGCCAACATGTCTTCTAAATATTTATAGTCGCTTCCAGGGTGTTGAGGAAGTGCCACTACATAGCCATAACTAGCCAGATGTTCAGCAATATCGGAAAAGTCCTCTGGTTTAGAACTCAGTCCGTGAGAGATAACAACAACTGAGCTATAGCTTGTCGGCTTATAAACTAATACATAGAACCGGCGATTACGTTTGGTATC
Organism: uncultured cyanobacterium; assembly: GCA_903887375.1. Classification (GTDB taxonomy): domain Bacteria; phylum Cyanobacteriota; class Cyanobacteriia; order Cyanobacteriales; family Microcystaceae; genus CAISPN01. The sequence continues at coordinate 2,703 of CAISPN010000115.1, read as the reverse complement.
ATTGAGTTGCCAAACTTCTTTGCTGAATTGATATTTACCTGGTTGACGAAGATCTTTTATCTTGGAAAAATCAACCAATGTTTTATTGGATTTAGCTTCAATAGTGAAAAATTCTTTAAATTTTTCTTCTATGATTTTAGATGCTTGATCTATTAAAGATTTCTGATTATACAAACCAAGTAGATATTCTCCTGAAAATTCCATATTGGTTGGAAATTTTTCTAAAAATCCTAGTAATGTAAAGCCCCCCGTCTGAAAGCTAGATTGAACAATTGCAGCTCTAATAGCATATTTTCCGTTGATTCCTCCTTCAATCATCACTGCCTTTCCCATATTGACTAATATTTCTTCTCCAATGTCACTATTGAGAAAACGTGAGGTAACTACAGGATCAAGGGCTAGCTTATTGGTTAGCAAGGATCTAAATTGGGCCTTTTCATCTGTAGAGATCATATTTAGATAGGGATCTAGCTCTGAGTCAATAGTTCCATCTTTTGCATAATTGCTCAAAGAAGAAACCGGTAAGGATAATTTTAGAGAGCCATAGGTCAATAGAATTTTTTCGGCTGCCTTGATTGGCAATGTATTTAAAAGACTAGCAAAAAGACCAATAACAAGAGAATTTTTAAATTTTTTGATCATTTATTTTTTGTAGAGTTCAAAATGGGGAGGATGGTTTGGTTTGTCTGCCAATCCTAACTTGTTGATAATCTTAACTAGACCAAATGCTAAAACTCCACCTATAACTAATCCACTAACTAAAAGAACTAAAAAAAATCGATTTGCCTGTTTGAGAGCTAGTTTCCTGCGCTCAGATGGAATATCAGAAAAATTATCCTTTTGGGGGTCATTCATTTGATTATTTTAAGGATTGTTATTAAATAATTTTAAACTAGGAAGCGAAAATTGCTAAACCAAATTGGATTTTTGTAAGTATAGCTACATTCATTGGTGTGAAAAGCATATATAAAAGTTCTAATCAGTAAAGACAGTCTATGGTGCAAATCTCGCTGTGATTAGTTCTAGTAGTAATCAACTGCTCAATGAGATCCTCATATAAATGTCACATTCAGTTAATAGACTATACAACGCTACAAATATTCTGTTGGACCTGCAGAAAAATAACGAAATAGCCCAGAGTTTTTCTGGCTCTTTGGATGCTAAAGAGATTGCAGTGCTAACTACAGATGGCTTGGTCAACAAGTTTGATTGCGCCTTTGCCAGAATCTGGATACTAGATAGCGATCAAGTTAGCTTAAAGTTGGCTGCCTCTTCTGGACTATATACAAATATTAATGGTACTTTTTCTCAAATACCAATGGGCGCTTTTAAAGTTGGGAAAATCGCTCAAAATAGAGTAGCTTTTTTGAGTAATAATCTAGTAGCCGAATCTTGGGTGGGAAATAGACAATGGGCTATAGATAATAATATCAAAGGCTTTGCCGGCTATCCATTGGCAACCAAAGAGCGAGTAATTGGAGTCTTAGCTCTCTTTAGTTATCGAGAATTAGAAGGAGAGTTTTTAGAGGCTCTACAATCGCTGTGCGCTATGGTGACTTTGGCTTTGGACAATGCCTTACATTATCAAAAAGAAAAACAAAACTGGCAATCTTCTATCACACACACACTAAATCGAACACTTTCAGATCAATTAGCGACTCTATTAACTAAAGCAAGACTTGTTTTAGTGGGAACAGAATATCCTTTAAACCTATCCCTAACTTATATTTTTTTGAAATTAGCTGAAATTTTAGATGGGCTAAATTGCAGTTATTCTCGTCTTATATATGCTGAAAATAATATATCTCTTGAGGCAATAGTTCCTAATACTTTAGCTGGAGATCCTCAAAGATGGTTAAATGATAATCTTGGTCAAGTTTTTCTTGCCGCCTATAGTTTAGGTGGATTTTTTAATGTACAAAATATACCTCAAAGAGATAGTATTCAAGTTGCCCTCACTCTACCTTCTATTGCAAAAAATAACCAGCAATCTCTCCGCGTTCACTGCAGCAGCTTAATACTGCAGCTAGCTTTTACTCAACTTGCTACAATGGCCGGCTTTCAAGTTACTCAAGATAAACAAAAAAATATTCCCCTACTTACTGATTCTCTAGAAGATATATTTACTTCTGATTACATACTATGGTTATCAAATAAAAATGAGGCAGTTCCAAAACAGGCAAAGGCCAAAATTGACCTATCAATTAACCCACAACAGTTGCAAGAAGCAGTTAATACAGTAATCAATAATAAATTGTGGGGATTATCCAGCATAGAAATTACCGAACAAATACCCTCTGATAGAGAGCTGGAAATTCTTTTACTTTTGACGCAAGGACTTCGAGATAGAGATATTGCTAAAAAGTTAATTATCAGTGAAAGTACTGTTAAATTCCATATTAATAATCTACTAAAAAAACTAAAAGTTAAAACACGCTACCAATTACTGCATCAAGCTATGGTTATAGGTTGGTTAAATTAATAGCCGCAGTAATCCTGTAACTATCTTTTTAGATGGTTGCTTGATTAGGATTTTACTGATAGGTTAAAGTCTACCTGACTATATATATAGATCTTAAGCTTTAGTGTTTATATATACAAAATATATTTCTAAATAAAAGTTACTCTCATGTAGATTATTTCTTTAAATAAAAAACATGAAAACACACTATTCAATAGCTATTATAGGTGGTGGTCAAGCTG
>CAISPN010000114.1 GCA_903887375.1 uncultured cyanobacterium | reverse complement strand
CTCTTTTGAAGCCAAAGTTTTTTGTGTAGAATTTTTCTGTAGCAATGGCATCTTTGCAGGTAAGCGCTACTTGAGAAAATATTGTTAAGCTCATTGATTTTCTTTTGTTATTAATTAGGCGACTGTACCATCAGGATATTGAGTCATTCCAGCGAAGTGAATGCTAATTTTGCCATCTTTGAGAACCCAACTATCGGCAAAGCGCATTTTAGCTTCACCTTCTTTAGTTTGCATGGTGATTGCTTCAACAATCATCAGGGTTTGGGGATTGTCAGTTTCAGCCCAAAAGGCAATTTCTGTCTCTAATCCTTCTATACCTAGTATTCCCTGCATATGCTCTCTAAGCTCATCGCGCCCTTTATAGTAGATGGGAGTTTTCATGAAACTACTAATCAAAAGAGCATCGTCAGTATATTGATCCAAGAGAGCCTCGATATCTTTTTTTAAGATCAATTCGATATGCTCTTTGTACATTTTTCCTAGTACGGTATCTGGAACATTTTTCATGCTTATTAGCTTCCAACTAAGGTTAATAATACATTTGCTGAATCTTACTGGCCGCAACGTTTGCCAATTAAATCGGGTTGAGTATCTCCTTCGAGAACCAAATCGATCAAAAAGGGACCATCGTGAGCCAGAGCTTGTTTGATCGCTGGGGCAATTTGTTCAGGAGTTTCTACTCGAACTGCTTCGACTCCTAAACCTCGGGCAATTTGATCAAAGCGAATCTCTGGTTTAGATAAATCAAAGCAGAGCGGGAAATCGTGTGGCTCAATATCACTGACTTTCCAATATTCCAGAACATTAAGCTGGAGAAGTTTATAGGAGCGATTGTTACAGATCACAAACTTGGTGTTGATATTGTGACGAGCTGCTGACCAAAGGCCCTGTATAGTAAACATGCCGCCTCCATCGCCTACGACTCCAACTACTGTTTTATCAGGGTTAGCTAACTTTACGCCGATAGCACCAGGTATACCTACACCAAGTGAACCACCACGAGTGATAAAATTTTGACCTGGGTTGATAGCAGTAATATATCTATCCAAAGCTGGGGAACAGGTCAGCGCTTCGTTAAAGATGATCGCATCTTCAGGTAATTGAGCTGCCAATTCTTCAGCAAAGCGAGAAAAGTGCAAGGGCACCAAATCTCTGACTTGTTTGTCAGCAGCAAGCTCTTTATCTAACTTAGCTTGGTTAAGCTTGCTAAACTCCTGAGTTCTTGCTTGAGCGGTTTTTATTTGCTCTGAGGTAATGGTTTTTTCCAATATCTCGGCAAGTTTAGCTAACGTGATTTTAGGATCGCCTAGTGAACCTATATCGACGCGGTGATTTTTGCCAATGTTATCGCTATCAAGGTCAAAGTGAATAACCTTAGCATCAGCTCTAAAAATATCTCCCAACTCAGGAAATACCTCTGGGAGCATATATGTCCCGCAAATCAAATTAACATCGCCTTTTTGGGTAATTGGCAAGCTATGGTAACCAAACATGTGACCAGTTGAGCCTTGATAGAGAGGGTGAGCAGTGCTAATATTTACTTCACCAGAATCAGCGCACCAGACTTCAGCTCCCAATAATTCAGCGACTTTTGTTAGCTCAGCTTGAGCGTTGGAATATGCTATTCCATCTCCCACAAAAATCATTGGTTTTTGGGCAGAAGCTAAGATTGTTGCTGCTTTTTCTAAGATTTCTGTTTCAGGTAAAACCTTAGAAGAGGGAATTAGGGTTGGTCGAACAGTTTCAACTGCAGGTGCATCTAGCATATCCATCGGAAGACAGACATAGACTGGACCCATAGGGGGAGTAGCTGCAACTTTTATTGCTCTGCGCAATATCCTCAAAAGAGATGAGGGATCGGTTACCATAACTGACCATTTGGTAACAGGTTCAGCCATGGCAACCAAATCACCAGCCATTTGGGCATCCATTGCTTGATACTTAACTCCCGCATCGCCTCCAATAACCACAAGTGGAGAGTGACCTTTTTTAGCTTGGTATAGAGAGCCTATCGCATTACCAAGCCCAGGAGTGCTATGAATTTGCACTAAAGTAGGTTTTTGGGTAGCTCTAGCATAGCCATCAGCCATCAAAACTGCAATAGACTCCTGCAAAGCCAGAATATACTTTAGCTCCGGATAATCTTTAAGAGCATCTAAAAAGCCCTCTTCTGAAGTACCAGGAGCTCCAAACATATGGCTCATACCATCAGCGAGCAACTGTTCTAGAACTACGGAATTTCCGGTCTTTACTTTGTCATTCATACTTTTCTAGATTACGAAAAAAAGATTTACCAACCGTACCGCTTAAGCCCTTTTTCTAAAACTTGGATCATCAACTCGCCTACTAATTGGGAATCTTGTGTAGAACGGCCAGTCAAAAATGGATAATCCAATATGGTGGACAAAGTGTGTCCCACACCGCCGTGATATTGGCCTTCTGGTCCTACAGCATCTCTGAGAATATATTCCAGAGGATAGAAAGGTGGTCCAAAATTTGCTGAAGTATTCATCGGCTGTCCATCAAATCCATACATTTGGGCAAACCCGGTACCTTCTTTATAGTCATATTCACGGGCATGGCCTGTAACGTGTTTGCCTCTGATAATACTCCTGCGATCAGTCCAATCACGAGCAAAGGCTAAACAAGTTACGCAGTAGCATTCAGCAGCAATCAGTTTGTTCAGTGAAAGAAAACCCAGAATGATAGCATGAACCCGCTCATTGTTCACCATATCTACCATTGGCCCTGAACCACCTGGTAACAAAAGAGCATCATATTTTTCAAGTTCCTTCCAGATTTCCGCCCTTTTGTTGTGATATTCCTCAAGAGCATGACCAAAATTGGGGCTGTTGAAGTAAGGCATCAAGGGAACCCAGCTGGACAGGTCAATAGGTTTTGCCAATAAATCAGAGCTGTTAATTTCTCTTGTTCTTTGGGCATAGTGGCTACTTGTTACTGGCTTATCCAAAGGGGGATCAACGTAAGTCTCATCCATACTAGGGGGAAGAGCCACTGGCTTGCGACCATAGGCAGTAGCAAAATCAAACTCGTAACCAGCTTGTTTAAGTACGTCGTAGGGTCCAACTAATTCCTCGCCCCAATATCCCCATTCTGAGAGAATGACTAGAATTTTTTTAGACATAAAAATTTAGGGTCTAATTAACCATTTCAACTTTGCATGCAGGTAATTCTAACTCTAAAATTTTAATATGTCAACTTTTAATCAACAGACATTTAACCTACTTTATCGAAATTGTTCAGTTAGGATTAACAAATCTATCCAACCGCAACCTAAAAATCATTTTATATGTAAATTAAAGGCTTAAAATTCGGATGCCAATGGCCCTATGACCGAACAAGTACTTGTGTGTGTAAATTTTTATAAGTCTTTTCTGGTAAGCTTTTTCTGACAATAAATGTAAATTTTTTATAAGTCTTTTCTGGTAAGCTTTTTCTGACAATAAAAAGAGTCATATGACCGTCTACTTGTACTTTTCTTAATAAAAGTTTACGTAAAATATTCCAGATATTTTTAGTATACAGAATGACAATTTAAGCTTTATTTAAGATAGACAAGTCTAGGTAATTTTGGTTTTCTATGTTATCTTTGGTTTTGTTGGACGAAATCCTCGCAAAATTATGATTATTGAAAAAAAATTAGAGTCATGACGACATCAACTACAGAGGAGATATTGGCTCTTAAAGGGAAAAAAATTGGCATTCTCTTAGAGAGTGATTATTACGAGCATGAGATTTGGTATTACCGCTATCGTTTTGCTGAAGAGGGGGCCGAACTACATTTTTTGACTCGTCTTTGGGGTCAGTCTTATCTAACCTTTCATGGGCATGAGTACAAAGCTCCCATTGAATGCAATGAAAGCTTTGAAAATATGGACGATCAGACCTTGGAAAGCTATTCTGCAATCATTGTTCCATCAGCTTTTGTTTCAGATCGCCTCAGATTTACTGACGATGTCAACAAGATATCGCCAGCTACTGAATTTGTTAAACGGGCTTTTGGCAAACCCAATATTCTCAAAGGCATTATCTGTCATGGGATGTGGTTAATCTCTTCTACT
>CAISPN010000113.1 GCA_903887375.1 uncultured cyanobacterium | reverse complement strand
TGAATCAATTTAAAACCTTTTATTCTTCTGGGTAATGAGCAATTATTTCCTACTTACTTATTTCGGAAAGTGACAGGAGAGGGATATAATCAGTTTTTTTACCCTTTTTCCTATCTCCAGTTTCATCAATGACTACTGTAATTGCTCTTCCATTTAATGCTCTCTTTATTTTTTCTAATCTTCGACTTTTTACTAAATTAACTGACCAGTCCGAATTAGCTATAAAATGATGGTGTAATGATTGTGCTGATTTTATACCTACTGTCTTAGCTATCTCAGGTAATGATTTTCTTTTTATTGGTGATATTATTCCTAAATGTAAATATTTAAAGCATTCATAGTTTCTTACTTCGAGAAACAAGTCTTTATAATCGTCACAATATTCATCTATGATCGCAACTGTTGCTGAACCGATTATAGCTGCTTATGTCCGATTAAGAGTGAAAATTGAAAAAGTTATTTAGGATTCATTTGAGTTTAGCAATAGCTTCCTTATCTGCTAACTTCTCTCCTGTAACTAAATCAAACACCGTTGCAGTTAAAATTCTCTGTTGGTTAACTTCAAAATCGACAGAGATTCTATCTTCTCCTGCTTTGCCAGCAGGATTGAGATGCGCAATACATACCTCAGTGCGATGTTCAGATTCTAATGAACGAAAATCGGTCGCTTTAACTAGCTCAGCAGTAGTCATTCTGCCTTGAGAATCATAATTGACCTCAGCCCTTGAGGTTTCGGCAATTTCCCCAATATCCAAATTAATTTTTTCTTGTCCATCTCTTGCTACTTGCAAAGTGATGGGATATTCACTCTTGCAGGGATACTTGGAGCCAGCTTTAAAAATAGCATGGTGAATATGAAATTTATTAAAAGGATCCCAAACCCTGATAGCATAGCCATGTCTGAGGTAATCTTCTACCTCAACCAATTTGCTTAACAAAAGTGCGCCATGGGCTACAGCTTCAAAAGGTTTATCCAGTTTTACCTTATTCGGTCCAAAGTAAGAGATTATCAACTGCTGTATTGCTGGTATTTGAGAGCTGCCGCCTACTAACAAAACCTGTTCGATATCATTTTTTTTGATTCCTTTACTAAGAGCATAGGTTAACACCTCATCCAAAGCTTCCCTGATTTGACTGAGTAACTGGCGAGATTCTAAAATCTCGGCTAATTCACTGCGCTCTAGGATCAGCTCATGTGCCATAAAAGTCTCATCATCAAACCAGCTTTCAGTATAACTTTCACTGGTAGAAAGCTTGATTTTTAGCCTTTCAGCTACTTCTAAAAGATTACTCCAGCCCATTTCGCCAATACTTTCTCGACTGGCATTGATCTTGGCTAAATAATGTTCCACAATCCAGCTGTCAATATCTACCCCACCGACATAAGCATCAGATTTAGCCAACACTTCAGCTTGAATAATCTGTTGCTGGTTATCTCCTTTGGTTCTAACTAAACTTAAATCGAGAGTACCACCGCCTAAATCTACTACCAAGACCAATGAGCCAATCTTATTGATTGCATAGCCCAAAGCAGCAGCAGTAGATTCATCTACTAAATGTACTTGCTGGATTTTTAACTTGTTGGCAAAATTTCTAAACCAATCTAAATAGCGCTCAAAAGAACCAACTGGCACAGTAAAAATCGCCCTAGTTGGCTCAATATTTTGCTTTGCCAACTCATACCAAATATTTTCTAGAAAACACTCGGCAATTAATTTAGAATCATAAAGCTTATTGTTGATGTTCAGTGGTGGTGATTGATAGTCAGCGACCATCGCCCTTTTAAAAGCTTGAAAACGTTGATTTTTATCCGCTTTGGATAGTCCCTTGCGTCCAAAGCAAACCTCTTGTCCAAAAATCAACCGACCATCATTTTCTACAAACACTAGAGTTGGCACCGCATAAATTTCGCTACCTTCAAACTTGCGAGATATGCTCTTAAATTTGATCACCCGCGGTGATTGGGAAAGGGGATCCAAATCGCAAACTATAGTGTTGCTCGTGCCAAAATCAATAGCGATTGTACTCATATATCCTTATTTAAGATCTTTTTGGCAAGACTATATTGACATACTGAGACATAAAAACTTCCTGCTTGTTAACGATTAAAAAAAATTAACTTGCTAAAATTATAACCAACCAGATATCATAATACAAGACAACTTACAAGTAAGTCAACTATTGTCAGTGGAAGTAGTTATTCTGACAAGACTATCAAGATATGGGGTGTGTCTGAGTACTGAATTGCTTTTTCCTTTCATATCGGTCTCGATTGTATTACTTACTTGTGGAATTTCGAAATCTCATCAAAAATACGATCGTATTAGTCTTTTTTGTAGCTGTTTTGTCCTATATGTACAAGAAGTATGTTAGATTGAACTAATTAGTATTTATCTTTCAGGTTAATTTGGAAGGATTATCAGATGTCTATACTTGAAGCTCAAGAAGAAAGACAAAAAAGTTATGAATATTGGAACCAAGTATTAATTTCCCATTTTATTGATGGTAGCTTAAGAGGGACAAAGATCTATCTGAGTGTAGATGTCGAACTAATAAAATCTTTTGGGTCTATTGGTGATTTTACCAAAGCTGTTGCTAACAAAGTAGTCAAAGAAGAAACTGTTGACTTAAATAATGTAAAAGGGACAGATCAAAACGGAGTTCCACAAGGTGTTGCTTTTTTAGGTTTATCGGTTTTTGCCGCATATCAAATGGAGGAACAAGAGGATATAACAGACAAGAACTATTTCAAAAGATTGAGAGAAGTATTGGGCATCCCTGGTGAAGGTCGTCCTCGAGGTATGTCTGGCAAAGATTCTGAAGAACAACTATGGAAAAAATGGAATATTTGGTTACTCGGACAAGAATTGCAACCCTCAGCTGAAAAGGGACAGGGAGCACAAAAATATATTAATTATCCAATTTCACAGTGTCTATTGCGCCAAACCGATAAAGACAGATTACAAAAATTATTTATAGAGAAACAATGGAAATCTATATGGGATGAGCAAACGTTATTTACTCAAATTCGTTGCCAAAAATCAGTACTAACAAAATATCTACAGAGTTTAATTGAAGATGGAAGACGTCATGAAGCTATAGCCGAAGCTTTTCATGATATTTATGAACAGTGGCAATCAGACGGTTATCCTGTAGATTTGCTAAACAAAGATAAACAACATAATTTAAGTAGAAATCTATTTGCAGGAATCTATCGCACAGAAGATCCATTTTCGAGTGAAATTAAATATTATCTCTATCCAAAACAGCGACGTAGAAACAAACTTGGAGAACTTGAAATTAAGTATTTAAATAATCGAGAAAAATTGACTGAAGAACGTCCTGGCTGGTATATTCCATTATCAGAAGAACTGAAAATTCAAGATTTAGAGAAGGGACTAAAATATCAAATAACTTCCACAACACAACTTGAACAATTAATACTACCTGCAAAAGATTTTTGGATCTTTATAGAAGATCCGGACAACCCAGACTCAGGAGTCTATGCTTCATGGAAAAGACCTGATTTAGGAATGAAATTTATTTTGCTATGCAAACAAGAAGTAGTATCAGATATGGAATCACTAAAACATGAAAGATTATTAGATTGGGATGGTGATCCTAAGCCTATCAATGATCAATCTACTTGGTTAGAATTCAGTGAATGTTTAGTTATTTCACAAGCTTGGGATGGGGTTTTTATTAAAAATCAAGAATTAAAAGATTTTTTAAAACCAACAGTAAAATTATCAATTTATTTTTCTGGAGGATTACATGTTCACAAGCAAACTGCTTGGTTGGAAGGGTATTTACCCTCAGTGACTATTTTTGGTTTTTCTGTAGTTGCTAATTTACAAATAATAGATCTAGATACTAATGTAATCAAACTAGAATGTAATCAAAAAATAAATCAACCAGAGCTAATAGAGTCTCTTAAAGAGGGTATATATTTGGTCAAAGCAACTCATGGTAAAGAATATGTAGAACGAATAATTAGAATTATTTCTTGGAAAAGTCTAGATATGGCAAAAATAGAGACAAGTGATGAATATTCAAGTTTTTATAAATTGACTCAGCCTATTCAATAATTTAAATTCAAGGAAATATAATGGTAGAAAAATGGTACAAAGGTTATAAGTCAAAAGACAAACCCAGTGAACTTGCCAAACAAATATCAAAAAAAGTTCAAGAACATTCTCTAAGTAACTATATTCCCCTTCTTAGAATAGAAAAAGGTGCTAAAGCAAACAAATGGTATTATTTTTTTCTTGCTATAGTAAGTGAGAAAAAAGGTGAAATACCAGAGGCAATTATTAAGTCTAAATTATTAGAACTACCAAGTTTCAAAATTAAAGCTGATCGCAGTGATCCTCCCTTTACCACTGAACAAATTAAAGATATGTCCAATAAAGGTTATGACATTGAGGACTTTATTGAATTAATACCTTATGAAACAACTAATTCTAAAAAATTTGATGATCCTTTCAATTTACTATCATCTAATGGAAATACTGGTGTAGAAGAAGATCCTCAAAAATATCAATACTTATTATACTGGTTATCTAATGTTGGTAAAGGTACTTGGGAATCATTTAAAAAAACATGTCAAGTTTTAGAATTATATGAACCAAAAAGAGTCTTAAGAAGGCTTAAAATATTAGGACATTTAGAAAATTATGGAGGAGGACAAAAATGGGCAATTATTCCAACAACTCTAGTAGAAATTGCACATAATAAATATATTCTTTGTGGTCAACGAAACGAAAAATTAGTTAACATATTACAACAATTAGTAAATGTACAATTAATTGAGCAGACTCTAAATTCTGCAGCTGATTGTATAGCAATAGAAATTGCTGATCTAATGGTAATTAAATCTATCCAAGATGATTTAGATATAAAGATAAATTTTAGACAAAATTTGTCCCAAAGACTAGCAGAAACTTTGCCTAATATAGATGAATTTAATTTAAGCTTGGGGCATTTACAGGGAATTGTTCCAAGTATTTATCAATGGCAAAAGTTTAATAATAACTATTTTGTTGATTGCCCTATCCCTCAAGAAACAGGGTTGTATCAAATGTCAAACACAATTGGCTTTATACGCACTGTTTTTTATGATTCGATAACTAATACTTACTACCAAGGAGATTGGTATGGATTAAGATTCTTAGATCTCTTTTATAGACATGACAAACTCATTGCTAGTTATGATAATGACAAATTACGTTTAGCAATTCCAGCACAGCAAAGATGGCCTGAAATTTATGAAAAGATTTTGGTTTTAGCGTCTGGATTATTACCAACTTATACTAATTCATGGCTAATTTATGAAAATATCAGTTATCATTTAGCACAACAAATGACTACAAAACTTCAGATTGATATGCAGGAGATAAAAACTAATGTATGACGTAATTGGTGCTTATCAAAGACTAGAGTATATTTACAAACTTTATATTAAGAGTACTTTCCCTTTACGCTATAAAAGCTTATCTCAAGAACGAGAAAAAATTCTTAACCGAACAGGCATTTTAAGCCAACCCCCCTCTTATCGAAACAGTACCTATTTATCAAGCATCTGGATTGACCTTAAAAGAGGCAAGTGACAAATTACCTCTAGAATATAAAGATTTAGACAAATTAGCACAAACTTTATTTCAATCTAATATTAAATTATATAAGCACCAATGGGATAGCTTATCTAAAGTTATTATTGAACAAAAAGATATTGTTGTAACTACAGGAACAGGATCAGGTAAAACTGAATGTTTTCTATTACCTTTACTTGCTCAACTAGCCAAGGATTCAAATAATTGGCTTCCAAGTGAGCCTGTACCTAATAACCATCAATGGTGGAACAATAAAGATGAAAAACGTATATCCCAGTGGGAACATACTCCACGGACAAAAGCTGTTAGAGCTTTAATTCTATATCCCCTCAATGCCTTAGTTGAAGATCAGCTTAAACGTTTAAGAGCAGCTTTAGAATCATCAGATGTTCATAAGTGGTTAGATAGTTCAAGAGGTAATAATAGAATTACTTTTGGTCGTTATACAGGACAAACCCCAGTTTCAGGAAAAGAAAATAAGGATAGTATTAAAAGGCTAAGAAAGGACTTAAAAGATAGAGAAAATCAATTCAAACAGATTAATGAATCTGATTTGTCTAACTATTTTTCTCGGCTTGATGGTGGAGAAATGTGGTCTAGATGGGATATGCAAGAAGCCCCACCAGATATTTTAATTACTAACTATTCAATGCTCAATATTATGATGATGAGGAGTATTGAAGATAACATTTTTGAAGCTACACGTGATTGGCTAAAAAATGATCCTGATAATAAATTTTTCTTAGTTATAGATGAACTCCATGCTTATAGAGGAACTCCAGGGACAGAAGTAGGATATATTTTAAGGCTGTTGTACTCCCGACTAGGACTAAGTGCAGATTCTCCTCAACTTCGTATTCTTACAACAACTGCAAGTCTAGAAGATACTCCTCAAGGAAGAACTTTTTTGAGAGAATTCTTCGGCAGGGATAACTTTGAATTCATTACAGGAACTCAGACCCCCCCTTCTCAAGATGCTAGATTTTTCTTGTCATCTTATGAGCAATCTTTTGCCAATTTTGCTAAAAAAGTACAAACTGATCCCTTGAATCCTATGACTCAACCTGATGCTGAAACAGATGAAGTCAAAAAGTATATGGCAGATTTGGCAAGAGAGTTAGGTGTAACAAACATAGACTATGATGAACCAAAACTTTTAGCAACAGCTTTAGAAAAAGTTAAAGCAGCTGACGCCATAAGGGATGCATGTCGAGAAGTGGATCATCAGATTCATAAAAATGATCAACCTACAGTTCGTGCAGCTAACGTGACACTACTAGATCGTCAGCTTTTCCCTAACAGTAATAAAAATGGCTTAGTTTCAGATTCTACCAGGGGCCTACTTTTAGCATTAGGAATGGCTAAAAATAATGATGGAAGATCACCACAACCTGTCAGGGGTCATTTATTTTTCCATAATTTACAAAATCTTTGGGTCTGCTGCAATCAAAACTGTGATGATCCTAGCATTGATTACAAGTTAAGAAAGAATGATCCTAATCCGCCTAAAGTTGGAGCTATTCATGCAAAGCACCGACTAAGTTGCTCCTGTGGTTCCCGAGTTTTGGATTTAATTGTCTGCGAAGTTTGTGGAGAAGTTGTTTTAGGTGGATATAAAACAACAAAAAAAATTGGTAAACAAGATATAGAAATTTTGACAGCTGATCAACCTGAGCTCGAAACCATACCAGATCTGGTAAATGTCAAGAAATCTTACCAAAATTACAGAGTCTTTTGGCCTTTACCTTGGGATACTAAACCACAAGATCCAGAGTGGACAATGAATAAAATTAAACGTAAATGGATTAAAGCTAAACTCATTCATACTACAGGTGTAATAACTCAGGATACATCGCCACTCAAATCTAATCAAATTCCTGGCTGGTTATATCAAATACCTGGCAATCATTCACATGAAACTGCACTACCCAGTAAATGTCCACGTTGTGATGCTGATTATGGAAAAAGAGAAAAATTTCCCAACCCTTTACGATCACATTCAACAGGTTTTCAGAAAGCTTGTCAGGTAATTGCCAGTGGACTATTGCGAGAGATGCCTAGTTCTGAAAATCTTACTAATAGTTCTTCTCGCAAATTAGTTGTTTTCTCTGATAGTCGTCAAGATGCAGCTAAATTAGCAGCTGGAATGGAACGAGATCATTTTCGAGATATGATTCGTTTAATTTTAATTCAGTCTTTTAAGGAATATTGGGCTGATTTAGTTGCTTTTATTAGATTTAGTTTTGGAAATAATGAAACGGCATTAAATAATATAAAAAATTTGAATCCTAATCTCTATGATGCCGTTAAAAATCCACAACAACCAAATGATATTTATAAACGTAATCAATTTCAAAATGCTAATCCAACCCTAGTAACTGAAGCATTATCTTGGGCATGTGGCTTGCCTTCTAGTAATCCTGATGCTGAGTTTCAATGGCGAGATCTACTTAAACGTTATCCAAATAGAATCGATTTGCTGAGTTTACGAAAAAAAGTTCTTCAGGCACTTTTACAAAGTGGGATATGTCCAGGAGGTTTTAGTTCTAAGGTATTGTATTACCAAGAAGGTCGAAATCAAGAAGAAAAATCTTGGTTTGATTGCTACAACTGGACAAAAGTTTCAGTAAGTCGACGATCTCCTCTTACCTCAGAACAAGAACGTCATATTAAAACAATGGAAGATCAACTAACATCAGAGTTAATGTATGTTCTATTTCCTCATATAGCAAGAACCTTAGAAGGACTAGGACAAGGTTGGGTAAGTTATCAACCACAAGGAGAACCACTAGAAAAAATCATTGAGGCAACTGATGCAGTCATCAGAGAATTAGGAATCAGAAACAAACATAAATACTCTCAATATTGTTATCCCGGTGAAGACGCAAAATTACCTAAATATGCGCAAAACTATCTTGAGAAAATAGGTATTGACTTTGAACTTATCGAAACTCAGTTGGTATCTTCTAAAGCAGGAATTCCTGGTGACAACAGTTTAATGCTTGACCCTAATTGTCTTTATCTAGTTCCTCCTTCTGCCGACAATGTTGAAGGATATCGTTGTAGTCGATGTAATGCTTTTTATCTTCATCCTGCAACTGGATATTGTCCAGTTTGTAATAGTGATAGGAATCAAAACAATGACTCACAAGAACTTACTCTAGATAAAATCGATAAAGATTTGGACTACTATACCTATCTCTCCGAAGAAGCCGGGAAACCTTTTCGCATGAATGCATCAGAATTAACTGGACAAAGCGATAAAGAAGATAAACTCAAACGTCAAAGATGGTTTCAAGATATTTTTATTACTGGAGAAATTGCACAAGTTCAAGGAATTGATTTATTAAGCGTTACTACGACAATGGAAGCAGGAGTTGATATTGGTGCTTTGTTAGCTGTAATGATGGCCAATATGCCTCCGCGTCGCTTCAATTATCAACAAAGAGTAGGTCGTGCTGGAAGACGTTCTACAGGAGTTTCATTAGCGGTTACTTTTTGTCGAGGTAGAAGTCATGATGACTTTTACTTTCAACGCCTCGAAAGTATGACAGGAGATCCACCTCCTGCGCCTTATGTTGATATGCGTAGTAATAAAATTTTTGAGCGAGTTTTATATAAAGAGATTCTGAGACAGTCTTTTTCCCAAGCTAGAACAAATCTAGAAGCTAATGCAATTGTTTTAGATACTCAAGATAGTGTACATGGTGAGTTTGGTACTGTGGATGATTGGGAAAACTATAAACCACATATCATAAATTTTTTAAATGAACTTGCTAATGAATCTGAAATTTTAAAAGTTTTAGAAGCTTTAAAAATTGAAACTAATTTGAATACTTCTAAAAGTAATGCTCAAATTATCCAAGATCTTCGCAAAAACTTGGTTTCGGACATTCAAAAAATTATAGAAGATCCCTTCTATACTCAAGACAAATTGAGTGAACGTTTAGCTAATGCAGGTTTACTGCCTATGTTTGGTTTTCCGACAAGAATTCGTTTACTTTATACTAAGTTCCCTAAATATGCAGAACAATGGCCACCTGAAACAGGAATAGTAGATCGTGATCTAGAGATCGCTCTGAGTCAATTTGCTCCTCAATCACAGACGGTAAAAGATAAAGAAATACATAAAGCTTGTGGTGTAGTTGAATTATATCCACAAGGAGGGTTTGTCAAATCCAAAGCAGGTTTATTTCCGCCATTGCCTGAGAAAAATAAATCATTAGGATTATGTAGTAACTGTCAAGCTGTTGTCTTTTCTCATGTAACCTTGGAAAAACTTCCCTTGAGTGGCAAAATTCCTCTACCTAGAGAATGTCCCGTATGTGGAAAGACTGAATTGCGTGAATTAGATGCCAGAGAACCTAAAGGTTTTTTTACAGACTTAAAACCAGAAGATTTTGAAGGGCAATTTGAATGGACCCCTTATGCAACTCGACCTTCTCTAAGTATTAATGCAGATGCCAAACCACCTTCACTCATTAATCAAACAAATGCGGAGGTATCGGCTTTCGTTGAGAACATTGTTTCAGTTAATGACAATGGAGGTCAAGGTGGATTTGATTTTTATGAAAAAGTACAAATATATGGTCAATTCAAAGAAGGTGCCTATGCCATTAAAACAGAGACTGATAAGGTGAAAACACGTGGTGATGCATATCGTATAGCACTTTTATCTAAACGTAAAACTGATATTTTGTTAGTGAATCTTCATAGTTGCCCCATTGGTGTGCTAGCAGATCCGACTACTTTAGAAGGACGTGCGGCTTGGTATTCTTTTGCTTTTTGGTTAAGAGTTGCAGCTGGTTCTTTATTAGATATTGACCCCCAAGAAATACAGGCAGGGTTACGCTCTATCAAAATAGAAGATATTGTAGTAGGTCAAGCTTTTTTATGCGACAAATTAGACAATGGAGCAGGATATTCCTCTTATTTAGCAGAGCCAACCCAGTTTAAAAAGCTCTTATCCCAGGCTGATTATACTTTACCGAATAGTATTGCTAAAAAATGGCTAGATCATGAAGACGAATGCGATACTTCTTGTAATTTGTGTTTACGAGATTATTTAAATTTACCTTATCATGGTCTTTTAGATTGGCGATTGGCTTTAGATATGGCAAGATTGATGTCAAACGCTTCTACTATTATTGATTTACAAACATCTTTGAGTGATATTCAAAATCCTTGGTTACGATTACAAGAAGGAAGTAATTCACCAATTCCAGCTATATTAGATAATTTAGGTTATGGTCCAGCTATTAACTTTGAAACTTTAATTGGTTTTGTCCATAAAAATCAAAATCGTAAGCAAGTTTTAATCTTACGACATCCTTTATGGACAGATAATCATCCTGAATGGATTACTGCAAAAGAAAGGGCACAAATTCAGTATCGTGAACATGTCATAAAAGCTGTCAACCCTTTTATGTTGGTACGAAGACCGGCAGAATATGTTTAAAGTTTCTATTTAGCTATCTTTGTTTTTAAGACTGTGTTGTTTTTTGGCTTTGGGATTGGGTCAAACTCTCCGAATCTTCATAGTATTCTGGGAGCAACTCCTGCCCAGTCACCTCACCTAAAGCGTTTTCAATTCCAGTAGTTGTTTGTTGACAAGAGCTTCCCGTAGCGCCAATTACTCGCTCGGTGATTTTGCCATCTTTCCCAATGAGATATTCAACACTTACATACTGAGCCATAAGAACTTCCTACCTGTTAACGATTAAAAAAAATTAACTTGCTAAAATTATAACCAATCAGATATCGTAATACAAGAAAACTTACAAGCAGGTCAACTATGACAGGGAATCTCCTGCCACTACTTCTAATACGGTGTTTAATAGCTAAATTCCCTCATAGGTAATCTCTTGATGGTGGTATACTTGCCCAATGACTCGCCGCTTCAGACACACCATAGGTGAGATAGAAATAAAGAATTCACGCCATTAAATCACTTGAGATAATGTATACCGTTTTAGAATCCATTGGGACTGCCAATCCACCCTTTAAATCCTCTCAATCAGATCTAGCAAGTTTCATGTCTCAGATAGAGGGCCTATCAACACCAATCAAAAGTAAAATAGCTGAAATTTATTCTAAATCAGGTATTGACTATCGTTATATCTGCCTTGAGAACTTCATAAATCAACCGGAAGCATTAAAATTTTATCCCCAAAATTGCTCACTAAAACCCACACCCACAACGGCTATTCGCAATGAATATTATCGACAAAATGCTTTAGAAATTGCGGAAAAAGCCGTTCTAGAGGCAATGGTGGGGATTGAAAAAACGAAAATAACACATCTTATTGTGATAAGTTGTACAGGATTTTCTGCTCCAGGATTAGATATTCAATTAATTAAGCGTCTTGGGTTATCAGCAAAAATAGATAGAACCTTGATTGGCTTTATGGGTTGCAATGCCGCTTTCAATGGGTTTAAGATAGCACATTCCATTTGTCAGAGTAATACTCAGGCGGTTGTTTTGCTTGTCTGCGTTGAGTTATGTTCTCTGCACTTTCAGATAGAAGATTCTATAAAGAGCGTGGTTATTAATACTCTTTTTGCTGATGGAGCAGCTGCAGCCATTTTCTCTTCCGTTGGAGCAGAAGAAGCTCAAGGTAAACTATCTTATACAGCTGGATACAGTTTAGTACTAGAAGATACTATGGACTTAATGAGTTGGACGATTGGAGATACTGGCTTTGGGATGGAACTATCCGCAGAGGTACCAAAAGTAGTCAGTAAGCATCTACCAGGTTATCTGGCAGAATTTCAATTTCAACATGGATTAGAGTACTCAGCTTTAGACTTTTGGGCAATTCATCCAGGTGGACGAAAAATCCTTGATCGGATTGCAACTGATTTAAATTTAAATAGTGCCTTAATAGAGGATTCTTATGAAGTGTTGAGACAGTATGGGAATATGAGTTCTGCTACTATTTTATTTATTCTCAAGCGTTTACTGAATAAACACCAAGAAGGTAATGGTAACTTAAAAGAGGGAATCGTGCTGGGTTTTGGACCTGGATTATCGATAGAAGGTTGTATTTTTCAACAAGTTTACTAAATTATGCCATCGTTTAAAATTCGCACAGATACTGATGAATTGATGGATGATTTCTCCATCACTGATACCCGACTTACAAAGGCTTTAGAACAATTAAGACTAGTCAATCGGTGGCTAAGTGGCTATAGTACGACAATGGACGTTTTAATTCCATTTCTGCGTTCTAGGGTTGGACAGACTACCCGGATTCTAGATCTAGGCACTGGTATTGCTGATTTTCCTGAATATATCGTACGTTGGGCAATGGCGCAGTCTCCTCCACAAGTGGTAGAAATAGTCGCTATAGATGCCAATCCTGTTACAGTAAACTATGCCCAAAAAGCTCTCCAAACAAGACTATCTCCCTCTGAATCTGCTCAAATCAAGGTAGAAGTAGCAGATGCTCTTTCGCTTCCCTACCCAGATAATTCTTTTGATCTAGCAATGGGAGCAATGTTTCTACATCACTTTAGTGAAGCCAAGGCAGTTACTATTTTACAAGCCATGCAGAGAGTCTCCCGTCATGGCATTCTCATTAATGATCTACATCGTCATCCTCTTGCTTATTACGGCATTTATGCTTTAACCCACATCTTGCCTGCTTCGCCTATGATGCAAAATGATGGACCCCTCTCAGTCTTGCGCGGGTTTGAGAGGTCGGACTTAGCAAAAATTGCTCAAATGGCTGGATTAAAAGATTTTTCCTTGCGCTGGTACTTTCCTTTTCGTTGGCTCTTATCTACAGTACATTTATGAAGAACAACCGGGATTATGACATCATTGTCATCGGCGGTGGACTAGCTGGTTGTAGTTCAACAATTCAACTGGCCAAACAGGGCTATCGAGTCCTCCTCTTAGAACAGCAGCGATATCCAGTACACAAACTCTGTGGAGAGTTTCTCTCTGTTGAAGTACAGGACTCTTTTAGGCAACTCGGGATTCTCGGTGCAGTACATCAAGTGGGAGCGCACCCAATTACGCGGACCTATTTAACCACATCTTCGGGAGCTAGTTTTCAGAGCGAATTACCAGGAGTAGCCCTGGGATTAAGCCGTTATCAACTAGATTTAATTTTGTTTCAACGAGCCCAAACATTAGGCGCTGACTGTCTAGATGGTACTTTTGTCAAGTCAGTAACAGGAAATTTAGAGCAAGGTTTTCTAGTCAACACGAGTAAAGAAAACTTCAGAAGTCGTTTAGTTTTGGGTTGTCATGGGAAACGTTCTTCTCTTGATCTTAATCGTCCTTTTACTCAACAATACAGCCCTTTTGTTGCTTTTAAGGCGCACTATACAGGACTAGAACTACAGGGAGTTATTGAATTACACGCCTTTCCTGGGGGTTATTGTGGACTCTCCCAAATTGAAACAGGAGAAATCAATCTCTGTTGGATAGCACATCAACGGATTCTCAAGGATAAAAAAGCTGGCTTTCCTGAAGCTCTGTGGCAGAATTCCGTATTAGCTGAACGGTTAAAATCGATGCAATGTGTGCCAAAATTACAGCACCGACTTAGTCAGATTTCCTTTACTTTGAAAGATAAATTTGAGCGGGATATCTGTATGGTGGGAGATTCAGCAGGAATGATTACGCCTCTGTGTGGAGATGGTATGGCCATGGCTTTGAGATCTGCTGAATTGGTTGTACCCTTAGTTAGCAGTTTTCTACAAGATAATCTTAAGGAAATTGATTTTAAACGTCAATATACATATGCCTGGGATCGAGAATTCCGCAAGCGTATGAGGCTTGGCCGTTTACTCCATTTAAGCTTTCTTAATCCTAATTTAGCAAGTATAGGAGTAAATTTGTGTCAAAGCTTACCTATATTGGGTAGGCTATTTATTCAAGCAACAAGGGGCAAAATAGAGACAATAACAATCTAGTCTTAAGGAATTAAACTTAATAGATAGCGATTAATAAAGTTCATTCCAGAGATTTTATGAATACCCTACGCGTTGGCATAGCTGGACCAGTTGGCTCTGGCAAAACAGCTCTAGTTGATCAACTTTGTAAAACCATGCGCGATAAATATCAAATTGCAGTGGTAACCAACGATATTTACACTCAAGAAGATGCCCAATTTTTGGTCAGATCTCGGGCGCTTACTGAAAGTGAGCGTATCATCGGGGTTGAAACTGGTGGCTGTCCCCATACGGCAATTCGTGAGGATGCGTCTATGAACATAGCTGCTATATCTTCACTGGAAAAACGCTATCCTGATCTGGAGCTTTTATTTGTTGAAAGTGGTGGAGATAACTTAGCTTCAACCTTTAGCCCTGAGCTAGTTGACCTAACAATCTACGTTATAGATGTTGCTGCTGGAGATAAAATTCCGCGCAAAGGTGGTCCTGGCATCACCAAATCAGATCTGCTGGTGATCAACAAAATAGATCTTGCTCCCTATGTTGGAGCAGACCTCTCTGTAATGGAAAAAGACTCCAAATTGATGAGACCATTAAAGCCATTTGTCTTTACTAACCTCAAATCCCTCTTGGGACTTGAGGTAGTCATTCAATTTATTGAATCTCACTTAGTACCTAAAAATTCTTAAAAAAGATGGTAGAATAATTGATTGCAGCAATTCTAAGCAAAAATCAAACAAATATGGCACTTACTCAAGAAAAAAAAACAAGAACTAATTAGTCAATACCAAAAGCACGAAACAGATACAGGCTCATCTGAGCTTCAAGTAGCCCTTTTAACTGAAAGAATTAATCAGCTCTCTCAACACTTACAAAGTAATCCCAAAGACCACTCCTCACGTCGTGGACTCTTGAAGCTAATTGCACAGAGAAAATCTCTTCTAGCTTATATACAAAAAGATTCTCAAGAGCGTTACCAAACTATTATTGGTCGTCTCGGTATTCGCCGCTAGATTATTAACTATGTCCTCACCAAGTACTGGAGATAAGCCCCTCCCTTTTGAGCCCAAGCAGAAAAAGAAAAAGACAGCAAAAAAGCCCAATCCAACAGTTCAAAAAACAAGAGAGGGCATTCCAGAACAAGTCACCCAAAGAATGGTTAGAAGAATGGCTATCTTCAGTGGAGTTCCTACTGTTTTAGGAATGTCTTCCTTCTTTATTTCTTATCTGCTTGTCAAAGCGGGAATAAAACTTCCACCCTATATAGTATTAACATTGAGCTTAGGTTTATTCGGACTAGGTGTGATTGGATTGACCTATGGAATACTCTCTTCCTCTTGGGAGGAAAATAGAGCTGGCAGTATTGTTGGTTGGTCAGACTTTAAGCTCAACTTTAGCCGAATGTCTAAAGCTTTGCGTTCTGGGAATAAAGAAAAAGACTTCAGCGAAACTTAAAAGCCTTGCTTTAATAGAAGTAAGAACTCAGAAAAAATAGGAAATCTCACTATCATGATCGTTGTGATGAAAGTCGGCACCCCTGAGGCCGAAATTGAAAAAGTTAGTCAGGAACTGAGTGGGTGGGGACTCTCGCCCGAGAAAATAGTAGGTAAACATAAGGTGGTGATTGGCTTGGTTGGGGAAACTGCTGCTCTCGATCCACTGAGGATACAGGAATTGAGCTCTTGTATTGAGCATGTTTTATCTGTCGAGAAACCATTCAAGCGAGTTAGCTTAGAATATCGCCAAGGTGAAACTACGGATGTCAAGATTCCTACTCCCAATGGAATTGTAACAATTGGACGCAATCATCCTGTAGTAGTGGTTGCCGGGCCTTGTTCAGTTGAAAACGAAGAAATGATCATCGAAACAGCTTTAAGAGTCAAAGCTGCAGGTGCTCGTTTTCTTCGCGGTGGCGCTTACAAACCCAGAACTTCGCCCTATGCTTTTCAAGGACATGGAGAAAGTGCTTTAGAGCTTCTTGCTGCAGCAAGAGAAGCTAGTGGTCTTGGTATTATCACCGAAGTTATGGATTCACCTGATATTGCCAAAATTGCTGAGGTAGCTGATGTCTTGCAAGTAGGAGCGCGCAATATGCAGAATTTCTCTCTACTGAAAAAAATTGGCGCGCAGGACAAGCCAGTACTGCTAAAAAGAGGTATGTCAGCCACAATTGAAGAATGGTTGATG
Source organism: uncultured cyanobacterium (assembly GCA_903887375.1). GTDB lineage: Bacteria > Cyanobacteriota > Cyanobacteriia > Cyanobacteriales > Microcystaceae > CAISPN01. The sequence goes on along the minus strand of CAISPN010000113.1, from coordinate 6,245 downwards.
GCGGCCGAATATATCTTGGCAGCTGGTAACCCCAATGTGATTCTCTGTGAAAGGGGAGTGCGCGGTTTTGATCGCCAATATGCTCGCAATACTTTAGATCTTTCTGTTCTGCCTGTACTACGCACATTGACCCATCTACCGGTAATGATAGACCCTAGTCATGGCACAGGAAGATCCGAATATGTCCCCTCTATGGCTATGGCATCTATTGCTGCTGGTACTGATTCTCTAATGATTGAAGTTCATCCTAACCCAGCTAAAGCTCTTTCTGATGGACCACAATCTCTCACTCCAGACCATTTTGATCGTCTAATGCAAGAGCTTTCCGTTATCGGTAAAGCCGTAGGAAGATGGGAACTACCAACTGCAGCTTTAGTTTAGTTCAAGTAATCATAACAAGAGAGTAGGAAATTATCTTGCTTTCTTGTTCTCAAGATTTAATATAAGGCAGCACCCAGATTCGAACTGGGGGATAAAGGTTTTGCAGACCTCTGCCTTACCACTTGGCTATGCTGCCGCCTCAAAACTTTTCTAATTTTAACATGATATGACTAAAAATCATTTCCATTTTGCTCAAACCTAGAGTAAATTTGAGATAAGGAGTATGACGAAAATTTAAGCAAATGAAAAAACCTCATTTTACTCAACTAGCTTTAGTTGCTTCTAGCGGTCTTTTTCTGATTACTAGAGGCTTAGCTGGTTTTCTATTTGATAAAACTTTGGAAATGAGTCAACTTAGCGAGGAACTTTTGCGGGGTGAGCGTCTTCCCTTGCTTAACACTTCGATTGACAATATTGACCGTTCATAGTGGACAGTATGTAATAAATCACAATGCTATATTTAAAAATAGAGGTGATAATGACCCAAGCGCAAAAAGTACATTATTGTGCTAGTTATAAATTACTCTCTAGCTCTTTAAAAAATTTAGAGATTTTTATCTTATAGTAATTGAGGTGTATATGAGCTATGTTGTGAAGGACTCAGAAATTCTCCTCCCTATTAAAAATGAATCGGACGACTTGACGTCCGAGTTTTTCATGCGCCGTCGCCTCGATATGATTCAAGAGCTATGGGAGTTAGTGATTCTCGGTGAATGTGGATCGGAACTAGTAGAGCTCTTAAGAGATATGCGCAATATGTCCTCGCCAGAAGGACAGGCAACTGGTGAATCCCAATCCTCAATCATCAAGGTAGTTGAAAAACTAGATCTCAATGATGCTATCAAGGCAGTTAGGGCCTTTGCTTTATATTTTCAGCTAATCAATATTGTCGAGCAACATTACGAACAACGCGAACAATTGTTGCTTCGCAAAGCTTCTTACCAAGAATATGAAATTCAACAATCTAAAGAGCACAAATATCCTAAATATGTTAAAAAAGGGGAAATAAGTTCTGAGGATGAAATTTTAAAAGCTGGCAATTTCCCCTGGTTATTTGCCTATCTCAAGCGTCTCAATGTGCCGCCTCAGATGATTGAAAGGCTTATTCAAGATTTGGATATATCCTTAGTTTTTACAGCTCACCCTACAGAAATAGTACGCGATACTATCCGCAAAAAGCAAAGGCGTATAGCTAATATACTCAGACAGATAGATAAAGCCGAAGAATCAAATTACAATCTAGGCTTAGAGAGTTCATGGGAAGTAGATGAAGCCAAAACTAAGCTGATGGAGGAGATTCGACTTTGTTGGAGAACCGATGAGCTGCATCAATTTAAGCCTACAGTTCTCGATGAAGTGGAATATACTCTTCATTATTTTGACGAAGTACTCTTTGAGGCAATGCCTACACTCTCGGATCGCCTCAAACAATCCTTAAACGATGTTTTTCCAGAAATACGCCCTCCCAAAAACAATTTTTGCTATTTTGGCTCCTGGGTTGGGGGAGATCGCGATGGGAACCCCTCGGTCACTCCTGAGGTGACTTGGCAAACGGCTAGATATCAGAGAGATTTAGTCATTGGTAAATATATTCAATCTATAAAAGAGTTAACAGAACTTCTGAGTTTATCTTTACATTGGACAAATGTCTCGGATAAAGTTCTTGAATCTCTAGAAGAAGATAAACAGAAGATGCCTGAGATTTACAACAAATACTCTATACGCTACCGGCAAGAGCCTTATAGATTAAAGCTCAACTATATCCAAACCCGTCTGGAAAATACTCGCAAGCGCAATGGTATTGTAGTTAGTCCCGAAGAAAGAAAAAGATTCTCCCAAGCGCCAAAGGTAGTTAACTATTACCAAACAGGACAGGATTTCCTCAAAGAACTAAAACTGATACGCGATAGTTTAGCTGATACAGGCTTAAACTGCAAAGAAGTAGACAAGCTGATAGCTCAAGTTGAGATATATGGTTTCAATCTCACTAGACTTGATTTTCGTCAAGAATCTTCGCGCCATGCTGATACCTTGACTGAGATTGCCCAATATCTACAATTACTGCCTAAGCCCTATAAGGAACTTACAGAAGAGGAGAAGGTTGCCTGGTTAGTTAAGGAACTACAGACAAGAAGACCTTTGATTCCCCATGAGATACCTTTTAGTGAAAAAAGCCAAGAAGCGATCAAAACATTTTTGATCCTCAGAGAACTTCAATTGGAGTTTGGAATCGATCTATGTCATACCTATATCATCAGTATGACCAATGATGCCAGTGATGTCTTGGAAGTACTGCTGTTAGCCAAAGAAGCAGGACTCTATGAGCCAAGCGCAGGAATGGCATCTATCAGGATTGTTCCGCTGTTTGAGACAGTTGAAGATCTCCAAAATGCTCCACAGATAATGGAGAGTCTTTTTAAGCTCAATCTCTATAGAACCGCAATTATGGGTAATCCCGAAACATCGGCTCTTCAGCCTACAAATCTTCAAGAGATTATGGTAGGTTATTCCGACAGCAATAAAGATTCTGGCTTTTTAAGCAGTAACTGGGAAATCCATAAAGCTCAAAAAGCGCTTGAAAATGTTGCCAAATCTTACAATATTAACCTACGCCTTTTTCACGGTCGTGGCGGCTCAGTTGGACGTGGGGGTGGACCTGCTTATCAGGCGATTCTTGCTCAACCTTCTTCTACAATCAACGGCAGAATTAGGATTACTGAACAAGGAGAAGTACTTGCCTCTAAATACAACTTACCTGAACTAGCTCTTTATAATCTAGAAACAATTGTCTCGGCAGTTGTGCAAGCTAGTTTACTTGGCAGTGGTTTTGATGATATCAGACCTTGGCAGCAGATTATGGAAGAACTCTCCAATCTCTCTAGGCAGGCCTATCGCAATTTGGTTTATGAGGATAGCGATTTTCTCGATTTCTTTTTAACCATCACCCCTATTTCTGAAATCAGTCAACTGCAGATTAGCTCTCGTCCTGCTAGAAGAAAAAATGGACAACAAGACATCAGTACGCTTCGTGCTATCCCCTGGGTATTTAGCTGGACGCAAACCCGTTTTCTATTACCTTCTTGGTATGGTGTTGGCACAGCATTAGAGAGTTTTATTAACCAAAGACCTCAAGAAAATCTAGATCTATTGCGTTATTTTTATCGCAAATGGCCTTTCTTTAAGATGGTAATTTCAAAAGTGGAAATGACTCTTTCTAAAGTGGATATGCAAATAGCCCATCAATATGTCAAAGAGTTGTCCCACCGCGATGATCATCAGCGTTTTGAAAAACTTTTTGGCAGGATTACTGATGAATATCTTAAAACCAAGGAAATGGTTTTAAAGATCACCGAAAATGAAAAGCTCCTTGATGGAGATCCTGCTCTGCAAAGATCTGTCCAACTGCGCAATAAAAATATAGTTCCTCTGGGCTTTTTACAGATTTCCCTAGTTAAACTACTAAGGCAATATACCAATAAATCTAAAGCTGAGGTTGTTCATTTTCGTTATTCAAAAGAGGAACTTCTCAGAGGAGCTCTGCTGACTATCAACGGTATTGCAGCTGGTATGAGAAATACAGGTTAAGCAAAATTTCTCAAGTTTCTCTTTTTGATTGGCTTAGCTGGATTACCTGCATAAATAGTCATTGGTTCTAAGGATGAACAGGCTACCGAGCCAAGGCAAAGTACCGCGCCTTGGCCTATTGTCACGCCTGGGCCAATAATAGTTCCAGCTGCTAACCAGCTATCTTTTTTGACTTGAATAGACGCGGTGATCAACGAGAAACTCGGATCACTCCAATCATGATTGCCGGTACAAAAATAAACTTTTTGTGAGACACATACCTGACTTTCTATGGTGATTGGGGCAAGATTATCGATCCAAACTCCCTCACCAAGCCAGACATGATCCCCAATTGATAATCTCCATGGGAATTTTATTCGCACCCCCGGTTTAATTCTCACTCCTTGTCCTATCTTGGCACCAAATAAGCGCAAAATTGCAACTTTCAAAGCAGAAAAAGGAAGCAAATAACTACTAAATAAAGCCTGCCCTAACCCATACCACAATACCTGGCGCACCAATCCAGCTCCAATTGTATAATTCTTGGCTTTATAAAGTTCTAAATGCATTGATTTATTTTGTTTGTTTTGTTTGAAAATGCAATAAATATTAGCAATGACTTTAATCTGAAATTATTGTCTCTAAAGTGTTATAGCTTTTAAAACAGCAACTTTGTTCTCTGTATAATTGCATATTTATATCCACAATTTATTACTAAAACATTATAACTTACGCAATATTACGGTTAGTTTATGAAGTCTTATGTAGCAGGATCAAACATGTAAATAGAAAACGACAAAATTCCGAATATTTTTTCGGAAAAAGTCAAGAATTATGAGAGGTTTCTCAATGGTTAGTAATTCTCCGAACAGTCAAGTTGCTCCTGCGCTTTCAACAACAACTTCCTTTAGCAACATTGATGAATTTATGGGTCCATTTTCCAGCTGGGCAAATCTCAAGACTCTATATGGTGCTAAAGGCGATGGGATCACAGATGATACCCAGGCAATCCAAAATGCGCTCAATGACTTGGGCAAAAGCGGCAAGCCTAGTGTTCTATACCTTGGTGCTGGCACATACAAAATAACCCAAACTCTCAATCTCACTCAAGCCCGCAACGTCTCCATTATTGGCGCTTCTCCAGATTCGGTGAGTATTAGCTGGGCTGGGAGTACTGGTGGAACCATGCTGAATTTTCAAAATTCCGCCAGCACCGCTTTAGAGAGAATATCTTTTAACGGTAATAATATTGCTGGCACAGGGCTTTCTTTGCAGTGGAACGGACAGGGAAATTATTTTCCAAGTACTCATCACATCTCTGATGATGTGTTTCAGAATATGCAAATTGGCATCAGTGGTGGTGCATTGGGCAAAGGCTATCAGGATACAGCTTCGGAAGTGAGTATTGAGCGTTCCAAGTTTATTAATGATTCTAGTGCCGGTGTCTACTTAGACGATTGGAATACTGTAGATTGGTGGATTAGGGATTCTCTATTTCAAAATAACTACAATGGTGTCAGTTGTGATGCTGGTGGCTTCCATGTCTATAACTCAGTTTTCTTGAACTCAAAAGATGGAGACATTTACGCAGCCAATAATGGTTATATGGGACTGCGCAATAACTATTCATCTGGCTCACCTTACTTTTATTATGGTGATGGTGCTACTAGCGCTCACCTAATCTCTGATATTCAAAATAATGCAATTTTGAATTCCTCAGGAACTGCTATCACAATTTTGAATCCTGGACCTGCATCACTTTTAGGCAATACTATCCAGAATGCTTCTGGTAATACTAAGCCAGCTGTTTACTTTGGCGCAAATGTAGCTAATAACATCACAGCAATCGGCAATACCTTCACCGTAGCAAATCCTATCAATATTAAGTCCGGGACTAGCAGCTACCTTAACTTCAATAACACTACTGTCAGTAGCTCTACCATCAATATCGCCCAACCAACTTTAGCAGCAACACCGCAACAGTCACACTCCCCAGTGATTGAAGTTACCAGTTTTACTGGATCTGCTATACAAAATGCAATTAACCAAGCTGTCCAACAATATTCAGGACAAAGACCAATTGTCCATTTGCGCTCAGGTGCCTACACGGTTTCTTCAACTATAGTCATTCCAGCCAATAGCGATGTTCGTTTATTAGGTGATACAGGTAATAAACCTTTTAATCCAACCTCTACTTCAGGTTCTTCAACCCTAACTGGAAACAATTTAGCAGGACCAGTCTTAGAAATAGATGGACCTTCCCATGCTGTAGTTCAAAATATCGCAATCAATAGCACTGG